>NZ_KE383880.1:0-189298 GCF_000422585.1 Hugenholtzia roseola DSM 9546 | reverse complement strand
GACGAATGGATTTATTTTTTAAAAAATAGCGAAGTAAAAGATACTTTTAGGGCGAAAGGCTTGGATAAAGCAAAGGAAAAATTGCGCTATGAAAGTCTTACAGATTTAGAAAAGAAAATGTATGACCGTTCGGTAGAAAATCGCCGAATAGAAATAAGCGTAGCCTACACAAAAGAGTTGGAACTCAAACAGAAAGAGTTGGAACTCGAACAGAAAAAGCGAGAAATCGAGCAGACAAAGCGAGACCTCGAACAGAAGGAGTTGGAACTCAAAAAAGAAAAGGCGATTGAAATTGCGAAAAATGCTATTTTAGAAGGTTTTAATAACGCAATCATTTCAAAACTGACAGGCTTGACTTTTGAACAAATAGAGGCACTGCGCAAGGAAAAAAAATGAAATGCTGCTTAAGTTGTTACTAATTTTCAATCGTTTTTAGTATTTTTTCTTATCTTTGTGTGCTAATGTAGAAAGTCTTGTTAAGCCTTTGCTTTGGCGTAATTTTTCTAAATTTATTAAGACAACACTTAGTATGAACGTAATATTCCATACCACAACCGCAGTTGGAGTCGCCATTTTATTGACCGACACAAAAAGGATTGAACAAGCAAGAACCCTTAAAGATACCATTTGGACAAGTATTTTGGCATTTATCGTAGGTGTTATTTCACATGGCGCATTAGACTATATTCCACATTGTTATCCAATAAACTCTAAACTTGACGTGTTTGCTGGTTTGGCTATGATATTGATTACAGTTTGGTTAACAAATAAAAAATATCAGTTTATTATGGGACTTTCCTTTTTAGGCAGTATTTTTCCCGACTTAGTAGACCTTTCACCCAGTATTATCAATAAACAACTTGGATTCAATTTGCCAATACTTGATAAAATATTTCCTTGGCATTTACACGATTATTCTGGTTCAAACTATACTAATGATTGTAGTAATTCTTTTTTAAACCACTTATTATTGCTTCTTACAATTAGCATTATTCTTTGGTGCAGACAAACAGATTTAAGGGCTATATTTAACAAAAAATACGATAAAAATAACTAAATCAAGCAGCTATTCCGCTGTCAGGTTTGAAAGCAATTTAGATTTTTAGCGTGGTATTTTCTTAATCCTCCCATGCCCTTCCTCAAAAGTTGCGAAATGCTTTGCTGCGCCTAAGCCTTTTGACCTACTTCCTCAATTTTTCAAAGAAGGTTCTTAACAAATCTTGACATTCTTGCGCCAAAATGCCGCCTTCTATTTTTACCTTTTTCGGGAAAACAGTGCCTTCGCCCAAACGCACGAAGCCGCGCTTTTCGTCGGCAGCCCCAAAGTAGAGAGCCGACACCTGCGACCACGCCAAAGCACCTGCACACATCAGGCAGGGTTCTAAGGTTACGAAAATACTTGCCCCTGCTAAATACTTGAAATTGAGTGTGTTAGCGGCAGCACTAAGGGCAATCATTTCCGCATGCGCCGTTACATCTTGTAGGGCTTCGGTCAGATTATAGCCGCGTGCTAAGATTTTATTTTCTTGTACTACCAATGCGCCCACAGGAATTTCGCCCCTTTCAAAGGCTTTTTGCGCCTCCAAAAGGGCAAGGCGCATGAAAAAATTTTTGTCTTCGAGGGTCATAGTTTTGTGTTTTTTAGGGTCAGAACTTACATCACGTAAGTTTTTCTTTTTTTTGTAGAAAACGGGCTTTAAAAAGGGTTTTCAAAGGAAAGTTAGTCGCTTTTTTTGCAAGTTTCGTCGATAAAAAACGTTTTTTTGCCGATAAAAACCCTCTGTTTATCGAATTTGGCACTTGCTTTGACAATTTTTTTTCGAGGCTTCGGAAAAAAATTGTTGTACTCTTTTTTTTTTCAGAAAAACGTCGTTATATTTGTAAAAGTTACGGCAGGCAAAAGATAGCAAGCAGCTTTCCTACTCCCTCAATCGCTCAAATTGAACAATACACTTTTTAAAGCTACGTTAGTTATGCAAACGAAAACCAAGAAAAACGAGGTCAGCGATAGCGAACTCATCAAACTTTACCAAAACGGCTCGGAAGGAGCTTTTGTAACTTTGGTAGAACGCCACAAGACGCGCATTTACGGGGCGGTGTATCTAATCGTCAAAGATGCGTATGTAGCGGAGGACATCTTACAAGAAACCTTTATTAAAGTCATTGATACCATTCGCTCTGGTAGATACAACGAAGAGGGCAAATTTCTGCCTTGGGTTTCGCGTATCGCACACAACCTCGCCATCGACCATTTTCGTAAGCAAAAACGCTATCCTACCGTCATCATGGAAGAGGGCAGCCCTGTCTTGAATACCATCGAGCATGCCGTTCCCTCGTTTGAAGCAGTGAAAATAAAAGAAGAAACCTGCGCAACTTTGCGCGAATATATCAAAAAACTGCCCAAACCGCAAAAAGAAGTCTTGATGATGCGCCACTATTTCAATATGAGCTTCCAAGAAATTGCAGAAACTACGGGAGTGAGTATCAATACGGCTTTGGGAAGAATGCGTTACGCACTTATCAATCTCCGAAAACTGATGAACCAAAGCAACGAAACGTATGTCAACAATAAAAACCAATCTAAAAAACGTTCCTTCCAACACTAAAAACGCCGCCCAAAACGCTGCCGCCAATAGCCTACTTGCCTATGTGTATGGAGAAGTGTCCGAACAAAAAGCCGAGCAAATCAGAATCGAACTTCTACAAGAGGAGAGTCTAAGTCAAGAATTTTTTGAGATGATAGAAATGAAAAAGCAGCTCGATGCCTGCACAGAAAAACAGTTGAAGCAGATGCCCGCGCCCAGCGCAGGCGTAGTGGAAAGAATCTTACAATATGCCAAATCGCAACAGAGGCAAAGCCAACTCCTTTCTAATTTCGGTGAAACGGCAGCCTCTTAGCTTGGCGAGCTTTCCGATTGTTCTTTATGACTTCCTATTTTCCATCACTTTCCCATTTTGGCTTATTGAACAGAAATTTACACACCTACCTTTAATTTTTTTTAGACTTTGCTTTTAGAAAGCCTTATAACGACTTATCCTTTGTTTTCCCCGCCTTGCTAAATCTTAGACTATGGATTACGAGAAAATAGCAAAGAGAATTGAACTTGAAATAGAAACGCTTTTTGAAGAAATGCGGTCAGGAATCTCCGCAAGAGAAGATAGCAGGGCGTTTGGTGCAATGATTGAAAAAAGAATAACCGATAGTTGGGACAAGATTTGTTCGAATTTAGGTTATCAGACGGTTGATATACCAGGACGAAGAACCATCTTTGATTTTGCTTGCAACATTGAAAACAAACTTTTTGGGTTTGATGTTAAAACCAAGGATTTGGATTCGAAAAGTTATTCGGACGGTGGTGTATGTGCTATCGGAAATCTTCTTAAATTTCTTGCAAATGATAGAGGGATTTTTATGATTGTCGAATTTGGACATGATAGGTCGACTGCAAAAAACAATAGTAGAGAAATCGAGTACATCTGTGTTGCCCCTTTTCACTGCTTGCCCCAAAACATGTATCGCATTGAAAACTTGGGGACAGGACAAGTGAGGCTTAATTATACAATAAATCAGGTCTGGGATGAGATAGAATGGAATAGGTCTTATCAAGATTTCTTTAATATTTTTTGCGACCTTGCTACAATCCACTATAAACGAGTTAAGGCAGATGCAGACAAACGAATTAAATCAATTGAACAATTTAGAGATGGCGGATATCAGAACTTCCGATTTGTCAGATAAAGCCTTGCGCATGGGTGATGTTTTTACTCCGCTCAAATGGGGGGAGTTTGCGATTGATAAGTTCGATATATTTTCAAAATGGCTTGCAGGTGCATCTGTATTTGACCCAACTATGGGTGAAGGTAATCTGCTCGAAGCCCTTATTACTTATGGTTTGGCTAAGGGTTTTTCTCTCGAAAGCCTTCCTATAAATAAACTCTTTGGGAATGAATTAAATACTGTTTATTTCACACAAGCTCTGCATAAGTTTAGAGAGAAATATGGCTTAGATATGACCCAAAATTTCACCAACGAAGACTTTTTAAAGCTAACTCCTAAAAGATATGATATAATATTTGGTAATCCACCTTGGCAAAATTTTGTAGATTTACCTGAAAGCTATAAAGAGCAAATAAAAAGTTACTTTTTTAAGTTTGATTTAGTAGGAAATAGTCAAAATCTATTATTGGGGGGAAGTAGAATTGATATAGCAGCCCTTATTGTTCAAGTTTCCATCAAAGACTTTCTAAAAGAGAAAGGAGAAGCGATTGTATTTTTACCGCTTTCACTGTTTTTAAATGAAGGCGCGAATAAAAGTTTTAGAACTTATCGAATTGGCGAAGTCAAATATTGTGTTCATTCTATCTTTGATTTTAATGACCAAGATGTGTTTGGAGGGGTCGCGACGCGCTATGGGCTGGCACACTTTGTCAGGGATACAAAGTCATCTTTTCCAATCCCTTATTTCAGAAATGAGAAAGGTTTTTGGAATGAGTATATTGCAAAACCACTTTTTGAACAAACAGACCCTTTGAGTATTCTTTCCAAAGAAGAAGATAAGCATTTTGAGATGCTTAGTCCTATCTTTGTAAAAAGAGAATCAAGTCCCAGACAAGGGGTGAATACCTGTGGTGCGAATGATGTTTATTTTTTTGATACTTTCAATGAAATAGACAAAGATTTTGTAAGCCTTTCTAACAAAAATAAGAAAAATATTGAGTTGCCTAAAAAGTTTGTATTTCCACTACTCACCTCAAAAGCATTTAAAAATCAGTCGCCTACACCTTCAAAATGGGTACTCCTGCCCTATAATAGCAACGGAAAACCAATGGAGTGGAAGCAAATTCAAGCCTTCCCCAAACTTCAACGCTACCTTGAAAACAACATAGAAACTTTAAAAGCCCGAAAAGGGGTGATGCTAAATGCGATGCTCAATCGTGGGTATTGGTGGGCAATGTTGGGGGTGGGCGAATATAACTTTTTCCCCTATAAAGTCGTTTGGGAAGCCTACGGTAAAACGGTATTCAACCCAACAATTTTCGAGGGACATTGGCAGGCAAATCAATCTTTGCAGGCTTTTATTCCTATTAGGTCAATGACAGAAGCGAAAAGAATACAAACTGCCTTAGCGGATAAGAAAATCGAAAATTATTTGCTATCTTTAAAAATGGAAGGTACAATGAATTGGGCGCAACCGGGAAAAATAAAAAAAATCATCAAGTATGAAGAAGACCAGCCGACCTTTTTTTAACCCTTCTGCTGCACCAGAAAAGCGTGCTACCCCCCTTTCAGGCTGCCTTTTTAAGGTGGCTTTTCTTGTATTATAAGGGCAGGTAGTAGCTGCTGCGCCCTAAAAAGTCAAAATTATACAATTTTAAAAATCAAAAACCTAAAAATTATCTTATGCACACCACACCCTCGAACTTCTCTTCTGACGACTTCAACCAAATCCATGTAGAACAGAAACTTGCTATCGTTCAGGATTGGTTACCGCGTTATACGGGCAAACCCTTAGAACAATTTGGGAAATTTGTCTTGCTCACCAATTTTATCAACTATGTAGAAATGTTCGCCGAGCGATTTGGCGTTGAAGTAGTGGGGCGCGATAAGCCCATGCAGACGGCAACGGCGGATAATATCACCATCATCAATTTTGGCATGGGCAGCGCGATGGCTGCCACCGTCATGGACTTGCTCATGGCGATTAAGCCCGAAGCCCTGCTTTTTTTGGGCAAATGTGGCGGCTTGAAGAAAAAAACAAATTTAGGCGATTTTATCCTACCTATTGCTGCCATTCGTGGCGAGGGGACAAGCAACGACTATATGCCACAGGAAGTGCCTGCGCTGCCTTCGTTCCGTATCCATAAAACAACCTCCATTATCATTCGTGAAAAAGAACTGGACTACCTCACAGGCACAGTTTATACCACCAATAGGCGTGTTTGGGAACACGACGAGGCTTTTAAAAACTACCTACGTGGCACACGCGCCATGGCGATAGACATGGAAACGGCTACTATTTTTAGTGTCGGATTTATCAACGAAATCCCACGTGGTGCGCTTTTGATGGTTTCAGACAACCCCATGATTCCCGAAGGCATCAAGACTTCAAAAAGTGATAAAATTGTTACTTCAAAATTTGCCGAGCAGCACCTTTCTGTTGGCATCGATACGCTCAAACGCATAGAAAGCACAGGGCAATCGATGAAGCACATGCGATTTGAATAAAGAGGCTTTAAACGCCCTTTAAAGGGCTGCGACAGATGCTTCAAATACACCCCGCCCCAAACCCCTCCCCCAAAGGGAGGGGCTTTGATATGGTATCATTTTTTTGCATAAATGCAAAAAAATGATTTGTATTTCGAACCCTCCCCTATGGGGGGAGGGCAGGGTGGGGGTTCAGGAGGCTTGTTTTACACCAAAAAATCGTTTGCTTTTGTAGGGACAAGGCACTGCCTTGTCCGAAGTGAGATTGAAATAAAAAAGGCTTTCAGACCCAAATTTTATTTCGTTTCCAATTCGAAAAGACAAGGCTTTTCATAAAACGTAACAGAATTTAATTGAATATAAAATATTTTTTAACTGTTTTTTCTATTAGTTTCCACATTCATAGGTTTTATTCATTAAAAAATCCTTTGTTATTGTTATCTTGTGCTTTTCGCACAGCCTTTTTGAGAACTTCTACGCTTGTGGGCAGATGCATGCGCTTGCCTGCCAAGATTTCCTGCACACTCACAACGGTTATTTTCGGATACGTCTGACCGAGCATTTTGTTTTGATAATTGCCATACTTTTCGGCTTCCTTTACCAAGTTGGGCATTGGGTATAAGGTTAGAAAAAAGCCCATAACGGCTTTTTCTCTTTCTACTGTGCCATACAAGTCGCGAATGACCGTCGGCGAAAGGCTTTTGTTGGATTTTACAGAAAAGAGAACTTGCTGAAATTCTTGCTCCTGCGCCTCGTTGTAATCTATGATAAAGGCTGTTCCGTCGATGCCGCCGTCGCCTCCTTTTTTGTCGTTAATGACGGCGCGGTTGTTTGAGTAGGTCAGCACTATCCACTTTTCAAATTCTTTGCGTGTTCGGTCGTCTTGTTTATTGGCTAACGCTATGGCACTCTCCATGTCTTCGGGAATACCCGATAAGGTGATTTTTTCTAACACAGACTTGCCAAAACTATCTTCTAAACGCTTCATTATCAGCGAAATAGATTGATACGTAATATCTATTCCTACCCACTGCCTATTGAGCCTTTCGGCAACGGCTATCGTTGTGCCACAGCCACAATAACAGTCTAAAATGACATCGCCTTCGTTTGAACTGGCTTGGATAATTTTTTCTAATAACTGTTCAGGTTTTTGAGTAGGGTAGCCTAATCTTTCTTTGGCTTGTGAATTTAGAGAAGGCAGGATAATTACGTCAGAAGCTGCTACTGTTGCTTTTTCTCTAAAAATTATATTTTTATATTTTTCTGGATTTAATTTTCCACTTTCTACTGCACTTTCAAACTTTTCTTTATTATAGACAATTAGCTGCGAATATTTCTCTTTATCTGACGAAATAACATTACTATCCCAACCTCTGGCAACTTTTTTCTTTTGATTTTCTGACATATCAACTTCCGTAAAATTAAAAGTTGAGTTGTTTGATTTCGAGTAGAAAAGAATAATATCATGCATGCTTTGAAACTGCTGCTGCACATTTGTCCATCTTCGATAGTGCCAAACAATTTCGTTTCTAAAATCTCCACCTTGTGAACAGAAGATAGCATCTAAGACCAATTTTAGATAATGGCTTGCCGTTGGGTCGCAATGCAGGTAAAATGAACCTGTCGGCTTCAAAACTCGATAAATTTCGGCTATGCGCTGCGTCATGCTCACCAAATAAGACAAGAGGCTTCCTCGTCCCAGCACTTTTTCAAGCCCCAAAATAAGGTTGATACTTTGTTTTGTAAAAACACCATTTTTATTGCTCACAATTTCATCAAAACCCTCATTTGCGATACCATTCCAAGTCCAAGTATCTACAAAAGCCTGCGCCTGTGCTTTGTCTTCTTTTCCGATATTATTATAAATTTGGTTGTAATTTCGTTTAGAATTAAAAGGCGGGTCTATGTAGCATAAATCTACACTTTCGTCCTTGACATGCTTTCTCAAAACTTCTAAGTTGTCGCCATAAAAAAGTTTATTTTTCGGTGTCATGTTTTTAATTTTAATAAATTACAAATAAAAAAGAAATCTATTCAAAATCCAAAATATCTGCATTTGACAAACCAAAAAAAAGAGAGGATTTTGTCTTCGATACAGTAGCAAAGTTAAAATATTATCTTTGAAAAAGCAAATATCAAAAACGCTTATTAGCGTATCAGTGTTAAGTTCTAAAATTTTATACTAAGGCAGGGACAAAGCATGCCTTGTCCTATACCCCAAACCCTAAGGGTCTTCAAGACCCTTAGGGTTTAAGTCCAAATTTTATTCTGCTTCTTTCAAATTTATTTGCCTTGTCAATCGCCAAAAGCGAAGGAGTAGTAGAATGGCAGCAATCGTAAGTCCTAAGGACAAGCCTATCCAAATGCCCATTGCGCCCCAATCAAGACCAAAAGCCATGAGGTAGCCTACTGGAATGGCAACGCCCCAATAGGCAAAAAGGGTGATGTAGGTAGGAATTTTGGTGTCTTCTAAGCCTCTAAGATTGCCTGCTGATACCACCTGTGCGCCATCTGAAAGTTGGAAAAAGCCTGCTGCAATAAAAAGATGACTGGCAATTAGGGCAATTTGTGGAGCTAAAACGTCGTTTTCATTGAGAAAAAGCCAAGGGATTTCATGGCGAAAAATCAATAACAAGGCAGCCGTTACCGACATAAATCCTAAGGCTAAAAAGAGGGCGGAATTTCCCATCTGACTTACAAAACGCGCCTGCTTTTTCCCCATCAAATTGGCTACATTTACCGTCGTGCCTTGTGCAAGCCCCAGAGCCGTCAGGAAGGTCGCCGATGCCACATTGAGAACAATTTGGTGAGCCGCCATCGCCTCTTTGCTTATCATACCTACCAAAATCCCCGCCACAGAAAAGGCAGTAGTTTCCGAAAAAAGTTGTATGCCGATAGGAAAACCCAAGTTGATGATTTTTCTTATAATTTCGCCATCAAAAAGCGGACGAAATAAATTGGCTGCATAAGGGAATAGATTTTTATTTAGAAAAAATACCACTACCATTATCAAAAGCATCAAGACGCGCGAAATGAAAGTTGCCCAAGCCGCACCCATCAGACCCATTTCGGGAAAGCCGTAGTTTCCAAAAATAAGTAAGTAGTTTAGCAAAATATTGAAGATACTCCCTAAAATATTGACCGTCATGCCTATTTTGGGAAGCCGCAGGGCTTCGCTAAACTCTTTAAGAACCGCAAACATAAAGAGCGGAATCATCGATAGGGCAATCACTTGCAAGTAAGGTAGAGCCGCTTTCAAGACCACTTCTTCCTGCCCCATATAGGGCGCGAAAAGCGTTAGCAACAGTAGTGCAAGGCAAGAAAGCACACCCAATAAGATGCCCAAACTCACACTATTGCGGAGAAAAATCTGCACCAAAGTCTGATTTTTGGCTGCATCAGCATTCGCAACTAAGGGTTTGAGCGCGAAACAGATGCCTATACCCAAGACAAAAGCACTATAAAAAAGGCTATTGGCAAACGCCACACCTGCCAAATCAATGCTATTATACTTTCCTACCATCAAAGTATCCGAAATCGAGATGAGAATCGTCGAAATCTGACCCAACATTATCGGAAGGGAAAGCCGCAGTTGTGTGCGATAGAAATAAAACCGAGAGAGCCGCATGGGAAGAAAGGGATAGAAATGAAGGGAAGCCTGTGCAAGGCTGATGAAGTCTGATTTTGCCTAATTTTTGTCTAATTTTTTAGAACAAATGACAAACCTACGCCCACAGATATTAGTAAACAATAAATCGCAAAATAAATCAATTTCTGACGACGTACCAATTCGAGCATGCCCATACACGCCAACCAGCCAAAGAGAAAGGCTGCCAAAAAGCCCAAACCCAACACATCAAGACCCAAAGTAGGCGTAGTGCCTGCCTGCAAAAGTTTGAAATAACTGCGAAGTTCGAGCAGCGTTGCGCCTACAATCGGCGGCAGCACCATCAGAAACGAAAAACGCGCCACCTGTGCGCGATGCACCCCCAAAAGCAGCCCTATCGCAATCGTACTCCCAGAGCGCGAAATGCCGGGTAGCACCGCAAACGCCTGCATAAGTCCAATCGCAAACGCCTGCCTATACCCGATAGAAGCGTTAAGGGCTTGCAAACTCTCTGCACTTTCGCCAATAGCGGATTGAGTTTGATTTTTTTCGCTTTCTTTTGATTTACTTTGTAAATGAGTAAAGAGTAGGAATAAGCCTGTCAGTGCCAACATCAAACTCACAAAACCGATTTTGCCTTCAAAGAGTTCCTCTACCCAATCTTTAAAAAATACGCCCACTATGCCCACAGGGAGCATCGAAATGAGGATTTTGGTTGAAAATTGTACCTCTACGTTCCACTCAAAACGGCGCAAGCCCCCTACTAAGCCTTTGATTATCAGACCTATATCTTTGCGAAAGACCACCACAGTAGCCAATGCCGTAGCCGCATGCACGACAATAGAAAAGAGCAAGCCCCCATCTTCTACGCCTAAAAAATATTTGCCTAACTCCAAATGTCCGCTGCTACTGACGGGCAGAAATTCGGTGAGTCCTTGTATGATGCCCAATAAAATGGCTTCTATCCAGTTCATGATTTAGTTGAAAAACGGTTTTACAAAGAAATAAATTCTTTCACTTGGAAAGCGCAAAGGTACGCAAAAGCCTGCGTTTATGGGGGCTTTTTCAAATTTTAATAGACCACTGAAACTTCGCCTAACCAAAAAGAGCCATGTAAGATTATCTTGAAATTGAGCGTATTGATTTCCTGCGATTGCGTACCCGTTAGGCGTGCCAGCCAGCCCTTGCGCTTATCTTTGACTTTAAAATCGCCTAAATAAAGCTGCATTTGTTTTACGATTTCGCCGCCACGTGGTAGCAAAATCTTAACCTCACCCATAGCACCGCCGATATGCAAATCGATGGTTTTCCCTTGTAAGGCTTCGCTTCTCAAATCTACTACCGTTTCGCCCATTACACATTCTACTTCAAGGCGCAGGCGATTGCCCACCATTTGCGCCCGTCTTAAATCTATTTTTTGGCTACTAAAAAAATTGCTCACCTGCAAGCCCTTCCCATCTAAAAGCTCGATTTGGTGGCGATTCGAGCTAAGAATATCTTTTACATCTTTTGGCATAACATTCTGATAGTCAGGCATCTGACTTTGATATGGTTTCATACTTGAAACATCTGCCCACTCATTTCCCGCAAGGGCATTTTGTCCCTCTTGGGGGGTTGAGGCTTGAAAGATGGCTGCTTTTACCTCGGTAGGAAAATCAAACAAGACCAATTCAAGCTCTTCTATGCTGGTTGCTTTCATGGCTTCATCTAAACGGTTGATGTACTCTTCTTCGTCTAAATTCTGATTGCTGAAAGCATTTTGCAAGGCTTCTATGACGGCTTCGCGTTTTTTGGGAACGCCATAAGTTGTTTTTTTCATCTTAAAAAAAAATTAGGAGGGAATAGAAATAAAATGACCTGTTTGAAAAATAGCCTGACTGCGTTCGGGGCGTGCATCAGAAATAAAGGCTTGACCCATTCTTTCCTGATGTAAGATTTCCGCTAATTTTTCAATTCTGCTATCATCGAGTTTATCGAAGATATCGTCTAAGAGCAACAAAGGCGGACAGTTTTTTTCCGCATAGAGATAGTCGCTTTTGGCAAATTGTAGGGCAATGACAAAGGTTTTTTGTTGTCCTTGCGAACCATAAATTTTTAAACTTTTTGTATGAAGTAAGAAAACATAATCGTCCTTATGAACCCCTTTGGTAGTACGCAAAAGCCGCAAATCGTCCGCTTGGCTATCTTTGAGCAACTGCGCTAAGGGTTCTTTGTCTAATTCAGAACGGTATTCCAACGAAACGGCTTCCTTTTCTTGTGCCAAATCTTGATAATATTTTTGAAAAAAAACATTAAATTTTTGTATCATCTTGCGCCGCATCTCGAAAATAAAGTTTCCTTTCTCAACCAAAATAGAATCGTATATTTTTATCAAATTTTTATCTACTTTTTTTCCTAATTCATGACACTGTTTCAAAAGACTGTTGCGTTGTTTGAGCGTATGTTGGTATAAAATAAGGGCTTGCAGGTAGGGCTGACTGGTTTGGGAAAGCAAATTGTCGAAAAAACTACGCCTAAATTCGCTACTCTCACGAATCAGGTCGGTATCCTGCGGTTGTAGAAGCACACAGGGCAGTTTTCCTACATGCTCGCTAATTTTTTTGTAGGGTATTTTGTTTAGTTTTAGCTCTTTTTTCTTTCCTTTTTCCAAACTGCAAAGTACGACTTCTTCTCTTTTTTCTTGTTCGAATTTGCCTTTGAGGGCGAAAAAATTAGCTCCCTGCCTAATTTGTTGGCTTTCTGTACCCAAAAAAGCACTTTTTCCGATACAGAGGTAGTGAATGGCATCTAATAGATTGGTCTTGCCTACGCCATTTTCACCTACGATACAGTTTATTTTAGATGAAAAAGCATACTTTTTTTCTTCATAACTTTTAAAGTTATGTAAGTGAATTTCTTTAAGCCATAAAGTTTGAATGTTTTTTTCAGAACTCTCGTCAAAATTCATAGGAGGGCGCGTAGCGGTGAGTAATAGGTAGTGGAAAGTGTGCCAAAATTACAACAAAAATAAAGAAGCCACTCTACAAAATGGAGGGAAAGCGGCAGTGGTATTAAATTCTAAAAGTTAGTAGGTGGAAAGATAGGGATAAGCTACTGCCCTACCTGTCGTGAGATTGAAATAAAAAAGAGTTTTCCTGCCAAAAAATAAGGTTCAGCCCAAATTTTATTTTGTTTCTCATTCGAAAAACAAGACTTTTTCCAGAACTTAACATCAACGGGGAAAGCAGCAGGGCTTTGATTTTTGTGAAAAAAAGTCTTGCAGGATAGGGGAGGTATAAATTTTTAGATTTAAAAAATACGAAAAAAATATAAAAATAAAAAATAGAACTAACCAGTTTTCCGATTAGTTCCGTAAAAGTCTATAAACATAGCCGTTTTTTATGATATTGAAAGGGCTTATTTTTTCAAATGTTCTATCTTCTCACGATATGCCAAAAGTGCGCTACAATGCTCGTTGATACGGCGCGTCATGTCGCGTAACTTTCTCAAATTCAGGGGATTAACAGGTTGTTGGTTGCTAAAAAAGGTCTGTTTTAGAAGTTGCTCGTAATCTTCTTGTAGATTTTGCATCAAACGCTCCATTTGCTGCTCATAAAGCGTTGGCTCTTCTTGGGGGGTAGAAATGCGGATTGTGGGCATAAAAAAGCGGTTTAGAAGTTAAATCAATCGGGTAGGATAAAGGCAAAAAATGTGCGTTTGGAAAGGTCGGGGCTAAACGTGTGCAAGTTAGGGATTTTGTAGCGCATCAGCACAAAAAGCTCGGTTAGCATACGGTTAATTTTTTGTAACACAACGCAGAAAAGAAAGGCTTAGTTTGTCTTTTTCTGAAAAAGCGGCGAAAAAGTGAAAAAATAGTAAATTTTTGAGAAAAAATGCGAAAAAAAGGCAGCCAATGGGCTTTCTATTGTCTTTTGAAAAGGGGCAATTTTTGAGTTTTTTTAGGGAAACTTTCTCAAAAAGGTAATATTGAGGCAATCAAAACATAGAAGCAAGCCTTTACCTTTGCAGCAAAAAAATGCACCCAAGCGCATGCCTACTGATACGCCCTCGAAATTTAGGAGTTTAAAGTTCAAATTAGAAGTTACCTTTCTTAGCTTTTTGCTTTTGATGGGCTGTATCATCATGGTTACTTTTTGGTTTGACTATCGCCGCAGCGAAATAGATGAGTTTATGAGCTTGGTAGGAAAAATCAATTTTAATGTCGTAAAAATACAATCCTTAGAAAAAGATTTTTTTAGCAATGAAACTATCAACCCCGAATATTATCGGAAAGGAGATAGCCCTTATTTGAAAGAGCGCAAAAAAAGGTTGCGCGAGGTTTTGCAGCAACTTCAAACCTTAGAAAATAGAAAAGAGATTAGCAATTTGGCTATTCAGATGGATATTGCAGACATTAGGCGGCTTTTGGTGCGCTACGAAACGCGCTTTGATAGCCTCATTTTGCTTATCAATTTGCGCGGTTTCAAAGATTTTGGTGTAGAGGGCAGAATGAGGCGTTATATCCATCGGATAGAATCTTCGCCTTTTCCTTTCGACAAGGAAAAAATGTTAATGATTCGTCGTTATGAAAAAGATTTTATTATTAGAAAAGAAAAAATTTATATCGCCAAACTTTTAGTCATGGTAGATAGCCTGCGAAGGGACATTGCCCTTTCGGTGCGCAATCCAGAAGAGCGCGATAAAATGATTGCTTTGCTCACGAGTTATCGCGATACTTTTACTCAATTAGTAACTTATGAAGAAAAAATAGGACTTAAAAAAGGTGATGGCTTGTTGCAAGAGTTTTCGGTGCTTTCTTTGGAGATACAAAAATCAATAGACCACATTCAGAAGGAGGCGACCGAGAAAAGTTTGGCACTTAAAGAGCGCATCAAACTCACGCTTATAGGCGTAGTGCTGCTTTGCATTGTGTCTAATATTTTACTAAGTCTTTTCGTTACACAATATTTGAGCAAACCTGTACGAAAATTATCTAATTCTATTCATAAAGTCATTAAAAATAATTTTTCAGAAAGTATTAAATTAGAACAAGTAAAAAGCAATGATGAAATAGGTTGGCTCTCTAATGATTTTGCTAAAATGCTTGAAACAGTACAAAATAATATTGCTCAAATTCAACTTCAATCTGACCAAATTGCTCATTCGCAAGAAAAAATTATGGATAGTATCCGCTATGGGCAGCAAATTCAAGAAGCCGTTTTGCCTACCGAGGAGGAATTAAATGCTTTTTTCGAGGATAGTTTCGTGATTTACAAGCCCCAAAAATTGGTGTCGGGCGATTTTTATTGGTTGTTTCGCAAAAAAAGGCGCACTTTTATTGCCGTTGTCGATTGCACAGGGCATGGCGTACCCGGTGCTTTTATGTCTATGATTGGGCATACTTTGCTCAATAAAATTGTGGGGCAGAGCAAAATTTATGACCCTGCCATGATTTTAGAAGTGCTGCATATTGAAATCAAAAACGCATTGCACCAACAAGAAGGCAAAAATAGCGACGGCATGGATATTTGTCTTTGTTGCATCGATGATGGCACAGACCAGAAAATCGTTACCTTTGCAGGTGCAAAACGCACGCTTTATTACACCAAAAATGGCAAACTCCACTTGCTAAAAGGGGACAAGCGCGGTATCGGAGGCAGACAAAAGTCTGAAAATCAGCCTTTTAACAACCAAGTATTGAGCCTACGCAAGGGCGAAATCCTCTACCTCACCACTGACGGTTTTGCCGACCAAAACAATGCGGCTCGCGAAAAATTTGGCAGTCTGCGCTTTGCCCAAACCCTCGAACAGGTGCATAGGCAGAGTTTGAGCCGCCAGAAAGAAATTTTGGAGCGGTTCTTCGAGGCACATAAACAAAAAGAACCCCAACGCGACGACGTTACGATTGTGGGAATAAAGCTATAAAAATAAAAGATTAAAACCAAATTGTAGCAAAAAATATGGTCTATTTGGTCATAGGTTTGATGTCGGGAACGTCCCTTGATGGTTTAGATGTGGCGGCAGTTCGTTTTGAGGAAGTAAAGGGTACAAAAAACTCGCTTGCTTGGCGTTATGAATTGGTGAAAACGCAAACTTTTCCTTATTCGGAGGTGCAAAAGGGGCATTTGGCGGCTTTGAAAGCGGCTTCGGCACTTGATTTTTTTATGTATGAAAATGAATGGACGCAGTGGGTAGCCGAAAAAGTAAATCATTTTTTAGCAGAAATATCGTCGGAAATACCGCTTTTAGTCGCTTTTCATGGGCATACCGTTTTTCATCAACCAGCAAAAGGGCTTACTTTGCAAATGGGTAATGGTTCGCTTTTGGCGGCACAGACGGGGCTTTCGGTTGTGTATGATTTTCGCCGCCAAGATGTAGCTTTGGGCGGTCAGGGCGCACCCTTAGTGCCAATGGGTGATAAATTACTTTTTTCTGACATAGATTTTTGTCTGAATTTGGGAGGAATTGCGAATATTTCTTTTGAAATAGCAGGAAAAAGGCTTGCTTTTGATGTCTGCCCTGCCAATATGGTTTTGAATTTTTTGGCTCAAAAACTCGATAAACCCTATGATGCAGAGGGCAAAATGGCGGCAAGTGGCAACTTTTTGCCCGCCCTTTTTGAAGAGCTTTCTAAACTGCCGTTTTATGCCGCGCCCTACCCTAAGTCTTTGGGAGCGGAATGGGTAGAAAGTCAGATTTTTCCAATTTTAGAAAATTATTTAGCGCAAAATGAAACTTTTAAATCGAAAGAAAACCTTATTTCCGACTTGCTGCACACTTTTTGCGAGCATATTGCCTATCAAATTAGCGAAATTATTGAAAAAATAGATAAAAATCATAAAACAACTTTGCTTATCACAGGGGGCGGCGCGTGGAATCGTTTTCTTATTCAAAGACTTGCTCTGCGACTGCCCGAAGTACAAATAGAAATTGCGACACAAGAACTTACCGATTTCAAAGAAGCCCTTATCTTTGCCTTTTTAGGTTTGCTGCGCTATTTGGAACGCCCCAATGCGTTGGCTTCTGTTACGGGTGCAAAAACTGACCATTCTTGCGGTGTGATAGCAAAGCCTTTTTAACTTTTTTCTAAAAAAAAGACGATTTATTTTGTTGATTTTCTAATTCAAAACAAAGCCTTGCGCCTTCTTTATCTACCGTTAGCAGGGCGGGCGCGTGGTGGAAGATGGCGTAGTTTTCGGCAGTATGTCCGATAGGAAAGCCAAAACCCAAGGGTTTATGAGCGGCATATTTTTTCCAATGCCTATGAAAAATTTGTGTAATATTTTCGCCAAAATCTTCTTCGGTTTCTGTACTGCCTGTAAAATTACCGACGACTAAGCCTGCAATTTTTGATAAAATTCCTGCACTTTCAAATTGCACCAACATTCTATCAATGCGATACAAATTTTCGCCTATATCTTCTAAAAATAAAATTTTGCCCTCAAAATCAGGCTCATAGCCTGTGCCTAAGCTATGTTGTAGGACTGCCAAATTGCCGCCCAGCGTAAGCCCCTGCACTTTTCCTTCACTTTGTAAGGGCGAATACTGACCTAAAACTTCGTATTTTTGTGCAAAATTAAAATTTTTAAAAAGAACTTGTTTCAAATTTTCTAAGCTATTTTCTATACCTTCCCATTGCCATTGCGATGGCATGATGGCGTGTAAAGAGCTAATTTTTAAAGTAGCAATTTTTAAATGTAAAAAAGTAATATCGCTAAAACCAATGAGCCACTTCGGATTTTTTGCAAAAAGGGTAAAATCTAAATCTTCTATTATCCGACTTACGCCATAGCCGCCGCGCAAACAGAAGATAGCCTTTGCCTCCAAATCGTTTAGTGCCATTTGCAGGTCGGCAAGGCGAAGGGAGTCTGTGGCAGCAAAGCGAAAATGATTTTTCCCTACCCCTGCCCCCAAGATAGGTTTTAAATGCCATTCGTTTTGTAATAAATGAAGGGCAAATTGCACTTTTTCAGATTCTATTTTTCCCGAAGGTGCAACAAGATAGACTTTGTCATTTGGTTTTAGAAAGGCGGGAATCATAAAAAAGAAAGTTTTGTTGGAAAAAGCGATAGGCTTGTGCCTGCAAAATAGAAAAAACAAAACAGAAAAATCAAATGGAAACCAAAAATTTTAAGAAAATAAGTAAATTTTTGAGCCTGCTTTTGCGTCATCGCCCCGAAGTGGTCGGTTTGGAATTAGACCAAGCGGGTTGGGCAAGGGTAGCGGATTTGCTTTTGAAAGTGAAGGCACACAAGCCCGATTTTGCCCTCGATTTGCCTACGCTGGCGCAACTTGTGGCGGAAAATGACAAACAGCGTTTTAGCTTTGATGCAAGTGGGACAAAAATTCGCGCCAATCAGGGACATTCTATTGCAAAAGAAACCCTCGATTTGGGCTTGCTGCCCCAAACGCCGCCCTCGATTTTGTACCATGGCACAAGCCGCAATTTTTTGGATAGCATCAAAAAAGAAGGGCTACAAAAAAAGACGCGCCAATATGTGCATCTTTCTGCTGATGTAGAAACGGCAACGAAGGTAGGAAGCCGAAAAGGTAATGTTAGAATCTTGATTATCAAGGCTTTAGAGATGCAAAAGGCAGGACACTCTTTTTATCGCGCCCAAAATGGCGTTTGGTTGGCAGAGGAAGTGCCGCCTTCGTTTATTGAATTTGGAGAGGCATTTTAATTTTTTCAATGCGTCGCTTGCGCGATACAAGCGGCGTAAGGGGGAGTTATTTTTGGAAGAATCAAAAAAAACATTTTTAATTTCCTAATCTTTTTTTTGTGCAATTTTTTGTGCAATGAGCAAGATATGAATTTCTGTACTGCCTTTTCTTGGGTAGCTTTTTTCTATTTTTGAAACAGAAAAAAGACCAATTTCCTGAAATAAATTTTCAAAAAAAGAGCTTTGATAGTAATAAATCAAGAACTTATCGCCCTGCCCATTTTCCTGCCAACCAGAAAGTTGTGGGTCGCCCTCGATAAAACTAAGGTAAAGTAAGCCATTTGGTTGTAAAAGAAAATGACTATCTTCTACCAATTTGCGCGTTTCCTTAGGGCTTAGATAAGGCAGGCAGAACCCTGAAATAAGTCCGTGATAGGCTTTTTGGCGTTTGGGCAGTTGTAAAAGCTCTTGGGCTTCGCCTACCTCAAAATGAATTTGTGGGAAGTGGGCGTTATTTTTTCGCGCCCATTCGAGCATGTTGGGGGCAAAATCGTAGGCTTCTATGCTGAAATCTATCTTTTTTTGGGTTAGGATTGTAGCAATTTGGTGGGAAATGTTGCCAATTCCACAGCCCATTTCGAGCAAGTGGAGGCTTTGCCCTTGTGTAGGAAAGGCATTTTGTAGCAAATCGCAAAACAAAAGATAGGAATCTTGGTACAATTCGAGGTGAAAAAAGGCATTTTGGTAAAGATGCGCGATTTTATCCCAAATGGCAGCGGAGGCAGTGTTTTTTTCCATTCAGAGAGCGAAAAATAAAGAGTTGGTTAGATAAAGTTGTGTGCAGCCTTGTAATAAAAACTAAAAAAAGGCTACTGATAGCGAAAATCTTACTTAGTGGTAAGGGGCAAGTGCCTTTTGCTTGTCTATCAAGAGGTGTCGGTTTCAAGTTTTGAAATATCAATCCCCAAATCTAATCTTTCTTTAATCCTTTCGCAACGATGAAAAAAATATTTTCATTCCTTTTGTTGCTTTTTTGGTTAGGCTCGCCACTTTTGGCACAGACTCCCAAAAAGGTCGAATTTACGGAATACACCCTCGAAAACGGCTTACACGTGATTTTGCACCAAGATAAAAGTGTGCCGCTGGTCGCTGTTACGGTCTTGTATCACGTGGGTTCGAAAAATGAAAACCCCGACCGCACAGGCTTTGCGCATTTCTTCGAACACCTTTTATTTGAAGGCTCTCAAAATATCGGCAGAGGCGAATTTGACGATTACGTGGAACGCGCAGGGGGTACGCTCAATGCCAATACAAGTTTTGACCGCACTTTCTACTATGAACTATTGCCCTCGAATCAGCTTGAATTGGGCTTGTGGCTCGAATCGGAGCGCATGCTGCATGCCAAAGTGGATAATATCGGGATTGAAACGCAGCGTCAGGTGGTAAAGGAAGAACGCCGTCAGCGCATCGACAATCAGCCCTATGGTACGATGATGGAAAACGTCTTTAAGTTGGCGTATGAAAAGCACCCCTACAAGTGGCCTGTTATCGGGTACATGGAGCATTTAGATGCCGCCCAAGAAAATGACTACAAGACTTTCTACGAAACTTTCTATGTCCCTAACAATGCGACACTCTCTATTGCAGGCGATATTGATATTGAAGAAACCAAAAAGAAAATCGAACTTTATTTTGGTAGTATTCCAAAAGGAAAAGGTGAAATTCCGCGCCCTAACGTAACCGAAGAGCCGCAAACTGCCGAGCGCAGAGGCGTAATTGAAGACAATATCCAGCTTCCTGCCGTCATTCATGCCTACAAAACGCCTTCTATTCGCCAAGACGACTATTATGCCGTAAGCATGCTCATGACGCTGCTTTCAGAAGGACAAAGCTCACGCCTTCGCAAATCTATTCAAGACAAGCAAAATAAGGCACTTTTTATCGGTGCGTTCCCCTTCGGATTGGAAGATTCGCCCAGCATGTCGATGGTCTTTGCTTTGGCAAACTTAGGTTCGGGAACTACCCCCGAAACCTTAGAGGCGGCGATGGACGAGGAGTATGAAAAGGTGAAAAATGAGCTTATTTCCGAGCGCGAACATGAAAAGCTCATCAACCAAATCGAAACGCAATTCTATTCGCAAAATAGCTCTATGGCGGGAATTGCTGAAAATTTAGCCAACTATCACGTTTATTACGGAGATGCAGACCTTATCAATACGGAAATAGAAAAGTATAGAAAGGTTACGCGCCAAGATATTCAGCGTGTTGCACAAAAATACCTCAACAAAGAAAATCGCGTTGTCCTTTATTATGTGCCTAAAAAAGGCTAAAAGCGAATTTTCTGATTTAAAACAAACCCAAATCGAGCCTCCCAAGTAAGGCTGATGGAAACAAGAAAAACCTTCGAGAGGTGCGCCTCTTGAAGGTTTGTTTCTTAGTACGCTATCAATTTTTTATATCCACTGTATAAAATACATTCTTTTTTTTTAGTTTTTTTTAAAATGAAAAAATATCACTTCTTACTCACTGCCTTTGTCTATCTTCCTGCTTAGTTTATAGCTGGAATGTTAGTAAAGACAGCTCTCTTGCACACTTTTTATTTTATTTTTTGCTTGAAAGTAGGAAAATAAGCTAAAACTTACTTTCAAGCCTCAAAAAGGGCTTGTAAAAAAAAGATTTGTCGGTGCGAAAAACACTTTGACAGTCCTAAAAAGGGCGTTGGTCTAAGTGCTTCTCTTTTTTTTCTAAACTTCTGATTTTCAGGTGCAAAAAACAAAAAAAATGCTTATTTTTGCTTTACCTCACGACAAGACACAACATAGCAAGTAAAAAATAGATTGATGCTTTCCGAAATAAGCCGATTTTGTCTTTCTATCGTCTAAAAAAATCGTACTTCTTCTACCTGTTCCTTTTTAAAACATAAAAAAAGGACAACCTCTTTGCCTTAAAATGCTATGAAAGTTTGTTTCTATAAATTTTAGATAGAAAAACGCGCCCAAAACTTACATTGGTCTATTTTTTGAAACGCTTTCCCAAAAAAACATAAAAATTCTTTTCCTGCCAACGTTTGTAGGCAGTTCTCTACCCTATTGCCCTCTTTCTAATACGCGCTTCTATGTTCAGTCTTACTTTTTTTTCGTTATTGCCTCAAAAAAGGAGCAGGCGAAGGCTTTTTTATAGCCTTTGTCTATCTTATCTCTTATTGAGTTCGCTGGCTTTGCAGGCACAGCAGGCGAGTTTTCAGAGCCAATATAACCAAAACTTTGCACTCCTAAACCCTGCCGCTATAGGCATTGCGCCACATTTTCGCTTTACCACAGGCTTTCGCGCCCAATGGAGCGGCTGGGAAAGCGCACCCCAAACGGCTTATTTTTTGATAGAAACGCCCCTCGAATTACTCAAAGACAAAGACGCTGCCCTGCCTGAAAACGGACACAGTTTGGCGTTTTCTGCACATACCGATAAGGCAGGACTTTTTAGCAGAAGCGGCTTTTATGCCCAATACGCCTACCATCTAACCCTTTCACAACGCAACCTTTATCTGGAAAGTACGCGCCTACAACTTTCTATGGGGGCTTCGCTCGGTATCCTCAATATTGGCTTTCGCAGTCAGGAGGCAATTTTGCTCAACCCCAACGACAATGCCATCGAGAGTCAGCAAAGGGCTTGGTCGCCTGACCTCAACGTCGGACTTTGGCTGCACGACGACCGCTTTTTTGTAGGCACAACCCTTTTTCAAGTCATAGAAAATCGCCTCAATTTTGCACAAGCCACACGCCTGCGCCGCCACTACGGACTGATGGGCGGTTATCATTTTAAAATCAATGAAAAATTTAAACTCTCGCCGTCTTTTTTTGTGCAAAAAATTCGCGCTACGCCGCTTTTAGTAGATATCAATTTGGCACTGCACCTATGGGAAAGATGGCAAATCGGCACTTCTTATCGCCACAAAAGAGCGTGGCAGGCTTTTTTGGGGGGGCAGGTTTGGAAAAAACTCTCCTGTTTTTATTACTACGATTACGCAACTTCGGCACAGTGGCAGGTCTTTCGCAATAGCCATGAAGTTGCAATTTTATATCAGTTTTTTTAATTTTTGGCTACAAAAAAATCAAATCTTATGAAAAAAATGACGCTTTTGAGCATTACCTACAAAATCTTTTTCCTTTCGGCACTCATTTGGGGGCTACCGCTCTTTTTTTCGAGTGCCTTGTTGCAAGCACAGGTCAATAGTGCAGATTCGCTGGCTTTGGTGAATTTTTATACGGCAAATTTTGGAGGTACTTGGACAAATCCTTGGCGATTGAACGAACCTGTTAGCCGTTGGCAGGGGGTTGTTGTAGAAAATGGGCGCGTAGTGGCTTTGCGGCTTGGCAATCGTCGTATGGCAGGTGCGCTTTCGAATGCGCTTGCAGGGCTTCCGCTTTTGCGCGAATTGGACTTATCGTCGAATTCGCTTTCTGGTGGAGCGGTCAATTTGCTTAATATCCCTAATTTACAGACGCTAAATGTGTCGGCTTGCACCCAACTTGTTCCCAATCTGGACTCGAATAGTCCGATTTTGCAGTTAGCCCAAATCCGCAACCTGACCCTTTCTAATTTGGGCTTGGAAACGGGGGCTGAAAATTTGGTTGCCTTAGCTGCTACTTTGGAAAGCCTTAACCTTTCTAATAATGCCTTTTCGGGCGATTTGCCTGCTAATTGGCGTAGCCTTTCGCGTTTGCGCTCGCTCAATATTGCCAACAATGAATTTGAAAAGGTAATGGAAGTAATTGTTGGGCTTCGCAATTTACAATTTTTGATAGCAAACAATAACAAAATAAAAGAAGAAATTAGTCCTTCTTTTAATAACCTTTCCCAACTGCAAGAATGGAACATGAGCCGCAACCAACTTTTTGGCGAAATTCCAACCCTGACGGCTTTGCGCGAATTGCGCATCTGCAATCTTTCTAATAACCAACTTTCAGGGCAAATTCCAAATACTTTTGCTACTTTACCCAAATTAGAAAATGTCAATCTTTCCAATAACCTCTTTCAAGATACTGCACCTGCGGGCTTTTTTGCCTCTCCTACGCTTCGGGTGCTGAATATTTCAAACAACAACCTGACTTATTTAGCCATCGGCGATTTGGGGATTACGCCTGTATTGCATACGCTTATTGCTTCCCACAACGAAATTTCCGACCAAGACGAACCTATGGCATTTAGTCTTTTGCGAAATTTAGTTGTATTCGATATTTCATACAACGCCCTTAATTCGCTGATAATCAATGGTTTTTATAGTCTTGCCAAATTAGAACAACTCAATGTAAGCCACAATCGCCTTAGCGAATCGGTGAGCGTGAATGTAGAAAACTTGCGCCAAATCCGTACTCTGAACCTATCCAACAATCGGCTGACAGGAATTTTGCCCAAAGAGTTGGGGGGGCTACAACAAGCTACGGAACTAAACCTTTCTCATAACTTATTTTTGGAATCGCCACCTTCACAACTCAATACGCTCCCTGCCTTGCAGCGTTTGTATTTGAATGACAATTTATTTCAAGATTTGCCTATTTTTACCATCGATACCTTAGAAATTTTACACGTACAAAACAATCGCCTCACCTTTGAAGATTTAGAGGACAATCTCTATGCTGCCAAAAGGGAATTTCGATACAGCCCACAGGCGAATGTCCCGATGGAGCAAAATTGTCAGTTGAGTGTAGAAGTGGGCGGTAGGTACAATCGCTACCAATGGCTTTTCGAGGGCGATACGCTGCTTTTTGATACGCTTTCCTTTATAAATGCCTATCAGTCAGGCTCTTATCAGTGTCTAATTGCGAATGATAGCGTAAGGGAATTGATTTTGGAAAGCGAAATCGTGATGCCCAATTTTTTAGTGCCTTTCATACCCAAACAAGATAGCATCTTTTGCGCTCCTTTTGAATACGTTTTAGATGGCGGCGAAAACGGACAACGATACGAATGGAGTACAGGCGAAACAACGCGCTTTATCACCGTAACCGAAGAAGGCGAGTACAGTGTGCGCGTTTTTGCCAATACCTGCCAAAATAGCGATACCATCAAAATTATTTATAGGGGGGGCAAAAACAATATCATCTCTGCCGACCAACTCATCTGCAATGGCGAGCAGCCTGCCCAACTCATAGGGGGCGAATCCGACCCCGAACATGGCTACCTTTGGCAAAGTTCGGATAACGGCGTAGATTGGCGCAATGAAGATAGCACGCTTTTCTATCAGCCGCCCTCGCTTGCCAAAACGCAGTATTATCGCCGTTTGGTGCTTACCGATAGCTGTCCGCCGCTGCCCAGCAATGTGGTCAAGATTAGTGTTGTAGATATTGCCTTTGATGCGCAAGTGGTACAACCTTCCTGCCCCGAAGGGCGTGATGGCGAAATTCGCGTTTTGATTTCACAGACGGCAGGCAATTTTTCCGCAATTTGGGCAGACGATAGCACCGCTACTTTGAATCGTACAAACCTTGCCGCAGGCACTTACACGCTTTGGGTGCGCGATAGTTTGGGTTGTGAAGAGGTTTTTTCTATCGAAATTCCTAAAACGGAACTTCTACAAATTGAAATCGAGGTACAGCAGGCTTCTTGTGGCACAGCTGCCGCCGATGGTGCAATCCGCGCTAAGGCAAGCGGTGGTATTGCGCCCTATCGTTATGAATGGTTGAGCAGCGAAGAATGGGCAGGCGAGGAAGAAGGCGAATCTTTTACGGAGGAAAAAACGGGTGCGTCTTTATGGGAAAACCTTGCGCCTTCGCAGACTTTGCCCTACCGCTTAGTCGTAACAGATGCGCGTGGCTGCCAGAAGGTAGAAAAGGCAATTTTGCTCCAACGCACGCAACCTGTTTCGGCAGAATTTGCCTATGAAAAAGTAGATTTTTGTAGGGAAGAACCCTATCCGAAGCCACAAATTTTAGGGCAACAAGGCGGACGCTTTTTCTCTGATTCGCCCGACTTGCGCCTTAATTCTCTCACAGGTGAAATTAGGCTCGATGAAACGCCCGTAGGGGAGTATCTTATCCGTTATCGCGCCAACGATTGTTCGGAAAGTGCCGTTACGGTGGCTATCTTCGAGGGCTGTTTCAATACTATTCCCAACACTTTTTCGCCCAATGGTGATGGGGTCAATGAAACGTGGGAAGTGCCACTCTTCGAGGCTTATCCTGCCTTGCACCTGCAAATTTTTGATAGAAATGGCACATTGCTTTTTGACGCTCCACAAGGCTTCGAGGCTTGGGACGGCACTTTCGAGGGCAAGCCCCTGCCCGAAGGCACTTATTTTTATCAGGTAGATTTGGGTACGCCCTTCGAGCAAAGGCGCAAGCATCAGGGCTTTATTAGTTTGATACGATAATTTGGTAAGATAATTTGGTACAATAATTTAGCACGATAAGTCGCTGCTTCTAAAAAATACCTTCTCTAAGGTTGGCTTTCCAAAATTTCGGCTTGCCTTTTTTTGGGAAGCCCCTTGAAGACTAAATCGTAGGCATGGCTTATCCAAAATTTGAGTTCCGTATCATCTAATTCTCCTACTACATCAATCGTATTCCAATGCTTTTTGTTCATGTGGTAGCCCCCGCGCACCGATTCGGTTCGCGCGCGCAGTTCGAGTGCTTTTTCGGGGTCGCATTTGAGATTGAGGCTGCTAAATTGGGCTGTGTCGGCGAGTGCAAAAATTTTACCTCCTACCTTAAAGGCTAAGGTCGTTTCATCGAAAGGGTATTCTTCCGTTACGCCTTTGAATTGTAGGCAAAAGGCTTTGAATTGGGAAAGCGTCATTTTTCTACTATTTTTGATAAAATACCAAAACAAAAATTTTTTGATGCTACAAAACAAAACCCACGATTTTAGGTCGTGGGTTTTGAAAGAGAAGACAAAAAAGGACTAAGCCTCTTGCTCTTCGCTTACCGCTGTGCCATTGACACGAGTGCGCAATGAGCCTGCACGCGACTTGACATCGTCGGCTACTGTGCCTGCCTTTTCGCGTACTACATCACTAAATTGATTGACTTTGTGCTTGGCAATTTCCAACTGTCCTTCTAAGTCTTCTAAAAGTTCGTTGGATTTTTTAGCGATTTTGCCGCGTGTGCGCTCGCCCGAATCGGGTGCAAGCAAAACGCCTACTAATGCGCCCACTGCCAAACCTGCGATAAAGGTGATAAGATTTGTGTTATCTGAATTATTTGCCATAAAAAAAGAGGGTTTTGTGTTGAATGAACCTGATAAATAAGTTCTTTTTAAAAACTTTTTGAGAACTTGTTTAGTACAAAGTGTTTGCCTTATACTATTTTTTACGGAATGAAAGGAAAAAGGTTGTTCTTTCTTCCAAAACGAAGCTCAAAATGAAGCCCCAAAATGAAGCCCAAAAACGAAGATAACATTTTTTTCGCGCTTCTGCAATGTATCAGCACCAAAGGCGGCTGCTTTATTTTTGCACCCATTCGTAACTATCGTTATCACGCTCCAAAACGACAATTTTAGCATCTGCCACATTGAGGTTTTTGCGAGCGGCTTCGGCTTTGCTTTTGTTTGTAAAGACGCGATAAACGATTGCTTGCAGGGTTTTGCCCGAAGCGGAGGTATATTGAAATTGGTGCAGCCAATCTTTTCCTTCCAAAAGGGCATCGAGGTGGCGTTCTTGTGCGGTTTCCAAATCGGCTTCGGTGCGTATCACAATCGCATGGAGGCGGAATGGATTTGTTTCTAAATCTGCCGTAGAAGGATTTTTGAGCGCGTTTTTGATAAGGGGCGTAAAAATAGATTGGGGGTTGTTTTTGATAAAATTCTGATGCTCCCCAATTTCGGTCATGCAGGGGTAGGCTTCAAAACAAGTGCCACCTACAAAATAGCTATCCTCGCCGCCCGTTGCAGTGCCTTTGTTGAAGTCTATAAATGGAATTAGGGCGCGATAGAGCATCTGGCGCACCGCTTTGAGGCGCGTAGAAGTAGGATATTCGCGTAAATACTGCTCTGCCAAAGGGATAAGTTCGGCTTCGGCTTCCAAGCCCAAATAAGGATATTCGCCCCCAATAGATTCGCCTTCTTTGGCGCGTATCTGCTGAAAGAGGACGTATTCGGCAGAGGTTACGGCTGCAAGGCGTTCGAGAAGTGTAGGCGCGACCACAAGTCCGCCAAACATGCCTTCTGCACCTGTGGGCTGCATGCCTAATTCGGAAAGTGCCTTGATAATAGGCATTGTTTTGACACTATCTTGTTGCATTATCAAGGTAGCATCTACATCTTCCAAATTGGAAAGGGCTTCCGAAAGGCGATTAGAAAGGGTATCGCGCTCGGCAAAAAAGACCTCAAAATCTTGCTCATTGGTGAGTAGCTGTGGATTTAGCACTTTTTTTGCCAAACTCCGAATTTCGGCAGCCAAGACGGGATTTTGAGCGGCTGCATAGTTTATCAACGGCTCAAAAGTGCTGTAATCTTCATTTAGAGGGGCTGTTTTTTCCACCACAACCGAATCGGTAACAAGAGGGGCAGTCCCTCCTTTCTCACCTTTGCCACCACAAGCTATTAGGCTGCTGCCCAAAAAGACCACCGTCGCTACACGAAAAGTGGGGGGGAGGCAAAATCGTACAAAAGAGAAAAGCATACGCATCAAAGAGGATAGATAGGGTTTAAAATAAAAAAAGAGGCAAAGATAAAGACGATACAATTTAAGTACCCTGCAAAGACTGTCTAAATTGCGTTTAATTTGTGTTTAAAGGGTTTTTAAACGGTCTTTGGGGCATTGCAAAGTTTAGTCCTCCTCTGCAAAGTTAGGGTTTTGTCCGATTTCAAACTTCTTTCGCCTGCCTTTTTGTTCCAAACGAAAGACTACTTCCTGCCAAATATCGTCGGCTACGGCTTGTTTGGTTTTGAGTTTAAACTCTTTGGTACTTTGCCCATCAAGAATATAAATTTTATTGGTGTCGTGTCCGAAGCCTGCCCCTTCTTCTTGTAGGGAATTGAGTACGATAAGGTCAAAATTTTTCTTGTGCAGCTTTTCTTTTGCATGCTGGATTTCGTTATTGGTTTCGAGGGCAAAACCGACATGAAATTGATGGCTCTTTTTTTTCTGACCCAAAAGAAAGGCAATATCAGGATTTTTAATCAGCTGTAAAGTTAGCGTTTCTTCGTTCTTTTTGATTTTTGTAGGTGCAATTTCGGCAGGGCGATAATCGGAAACGGCTGCTGCAAAGATAACGACATCGGCTTGTGGAGCAATCTCCTGCATGCGAGCAAGCATCTGGGCGGCACTTTCTACGGCAAAAAGGTGAAAACGCGGCATATTGGCAAATTGCGCATGCAGTTGTGTAGCACCGCTGACGACAAAAACTTCTGCTCCTGCCTGCTGTGCTGCCTTTGCTAAGGCAAAACCCATCTTGCCTGTGGAATGATTGCTAAGATAGCGCACAGGGTCGAGGGCTTCTTTGGTTGCGCCTGCGCTGATAAGCACTTTTTTCCCTGCCAAATGTTGCGTAATTTTCTTTTTTTGTTCGTCTTGAATCGCTTGTTTCTCAAAAAAATGGGATAGCAAAGCCACTACTTTTTCTGGCTCTGCCACTCTGCCTTTTCCTTCTAAACCGCTTGCCAATTCGCCCTCCTCGGCTTCAATGAGGTGATTGCCAAAACTGATAAGCGAGGCAACATTGCGCCTAAAAGAAGGGTGCGCATACATATCCAAATCCATAGCAGGGGCAAACCAAACAGGGCAACGCGCTGAAAGATAAGTCGCGACAAGCAAATTATCGCAAAGCCCATTTGCCATCTTTGCAACTGTATGGGCAGAGGCAGGGTAAAAAAGCAGCACATCTGCCCAAAGCCCAAGCTCTACGTGATTGTGCCAAACGCCATTTTGCTCGTTTGCCCAACTGGTCAGGACTTCATTTTTCGAAAGTGTAGCCAACGTCAGGGGGGTGATAAAACTTTGTGCCGCCTCGCTCATCAAAACACGAACCTGCGCACCCGCCTTTACCAAAAGCCGCACCAAAAGGGCTGATTTGTAGGCGGCAATGCTACCACTAACGCCCACTAAAATTTTTTTCCCGTACAAAAAGTTTTCTGTTTCCGACATAAAATTCATTAAAAAGTGTATCCTACCAAATATGAGCAGCAAGATAAGCATTTTTATCAAACCCTGCCAAAAAATACGCGCCAAAAGGAATCCAAAAAAAATCCGAAAGGAATCCAAAAAAAATACCCTTGTCTTGACAACAAGGGTATTTTTCAAAAAAAGTAAAACGAGATGAAGGCTTACCAAGTAAGTCCTAAACTTACTTCAATGCCCGCTACTACGCCTAAGGCATCTAAGGTTACTTCACTTGGCTGGCTTTGTGCGAAAGGTGATAAATCTACCTCTTCGATTACGTCGGCAATGTAAAGACCGCCTGCGTCGCCAAACTGACCGTCAGAGTCGAAGTGAAGGAATACAAAAGAAAGGGCAGTATTGCTATCAATGCGTGGTGCTGTGATGCCCAAATTGGTGCTTGACAACCCAAATGGGCTGGCAGGAAGCGAACCTTCTGTAAGAGGCACTACTAAGATGGTGTTGTTGGCAATAGGCGACCAAAGTGCGTCGGCGATAGTCAAGCGTTCAGGAAGGGGAGCTTCATAGATAAGAAGTGAAAGGTTCAATTCGCTGATGTCGGCAGGGTTGCCATCTTCGTCGCCGAACCACTCTCTCATCGCATCGAAGTCGTAGCCTGTAACGGTTACAGTTTCTAAGGTTACAAGGGTTACGCCTTGTACGGTGATGGTAGCGGTTTTAGTGCTTGTTTTTGCACCGCTTGGGCTTTTCGCTGTCAAGGTTACTGTGAAAGTGCCTTGTTCGGTGAAACGGTAGCGTGGGCTTGGTGAGGTAGAAGTGCCACCGTCGCCAAAGTTCCACTCATAAGTAGCGGCATTCGAGCTGCGGTTGGTGAAAGTAACTTGGTCGCCTACTTTGATGTCTGTCTGTGGCGCGAAAGTAAAGTCTGCTACGGGGTCGGGTTCAGAAGAAGTAACGGTGATGTTTTTGGTTACTTCCGCTTCGCCACCTTTGCCTTTTGCTACCAATTTGATGGTGAAAGAGCCAGCGGTAGCGTAAGTATGTGAGGGGTTTCTATCGGTAGAAGTGCCGCCGTCGCCAAATGTCCATTCGTAGGTTTCAGCATCTGTGCTAAGGTTGGTGAAAATAACGGCTTGCCCTGCTTCGGGTGCGTCAGGGGTGAAGTTGAAATTCGCTACGGGCTTTGGTGCAGGGTCTTCTTTGTCTTTACAACCAACTACGGCAAGGGAAAGGAAGAGAGCAATTACCCAGAAATACCACGTGTGGAAATTTTTTTTCATGGTCTGAATGTAGTGTTTTTAATGAGGAATAAAGTGTAAAATCGTAACGGTTTCTACTCTTGGAGGCGAACTTTTGATAGACCCTCGAAGGCTTTGTTACTTGTTAGCGTAATATTAAGAAAAATTAACCTGTCTTTTGAAGCAAAGGCTTTTTTTTTTCAAAAAAAAGACGCGCTTTCTGTTTTTGGCTGTTTTTTCAAAATAAAAAGGAATTGTTTTCTGTTTTTTTGAAATTTTGTTCTGAAATGCTTATTTTGATAAGATGCTGCCCAAACTTTCTACCTATCAAAAGACCTGCCTTTTAAAGGCTAAGACAAGATTTTAATGGTCTAAAAGGTCGAGGTGGTATCGCTTGATAATTTTTTTGAGCATTTCGCCATAATGAGGCGAAGTGGCATAGCCTACGCCGCCATATTTGGTAGAGCCGATGAGGTTTGCCCATTCGTCGTATCGCTTGCCTTTTGTAAAAAGTGGTGCATAGCGCGGCTGTGTGGAAAGGAAAAGGGAATGGGCGCGAAAAGACTCCCAAGGGGTTTGGTAGGCGGAAAAGCTATCCTTGATTTTGCATTTATACAAAACTTTGCCCGCCTTTTGTAGCACTTCCTTGCTCACGACTTTGCTTTTATTCATCTGATACTCGGCTTCGGTGTAGTATTCGGTGGTGGTAATGGGCGTAGTTTTTTGTTTTCTATCTTTGATGCCGAAATAATTATTTTCTACTACTCGCTTGCCGTATGCCGTTTCTAAGGCTGCCTGTGCCAATTTGATGGAGGCAGGCACGTGGTATTTCGTCTGCTCGGTTAGGGCAGTAACGATTTTATTGAGGTCGGAGGTGTCTGTAAAAAATTGCTTGACGTGTGGCTCGGGTTTGGCAAGGGGGAGGGCTTCTTCTATAAAAAGTTTTGCAATTTGGTGGTTTAATTGTACGATTTCTTTATCACTAAGCTGGTCTAAACGCGAGGCTTTGGCTTTAATAAGCACTGCTGCAATAAGACGCTGCTTTTTTACCACAAAATCTTCCTCTGCTTCGGGGTCTAAGGCGTACTTATCCAAATCTTTGTTTTCTAATTGGGCAATGACAGCCCCTTGCGGGTCTTCCTGAAAGCCATTAAAAAACATAAGGGAGGCGTAGTATGTCCCGAAAAATTGGACGATTCCTACAAAAAGCACCACAATTATAAAAAGCGTAAGCAGGCGGATGTCATTGATAATGACCTTAAAATCATACCGCCTACTGCCGTATGGAATGTGAAAGTTAAATTCTTTCTGAAATAAGGGCTTGTACTCGAATCTTTGTAGAGAAGGAAGCATGGCAAAAAAAGTAAATAAATGAAACCTAAGAGTGGAGATAAGGCAGGCGCGATAGCCGTAGGCGAAGTTAGGAAAAAAAGCCGAAGATGCAGCGTTAATCTTGGGGGTAGGTTTTGAAAGGCGGTTGTTTTATCACGATTTTGAGTGCGATTTCGAGGGAATTTCCCTCATTTTTTGGGAAATTTCGCTTATTTTTAGGGTCTTTTTTTAGAAATGGTTTAAAATATTTGGCGAGTGTCAATTTTTTTTGTATCTTTACCTCTGTTTATGATGGTATATTGTCAGAATATTAGCAAGTCGGGTCTGACAAAGTGCCAAAACTGACAAACTTTTCAAGACAACTCAAAAGACAATCTGACAGACAATCTGACCAACAATCTGATAACACGCTAAGACAAGTAGCAAGACCAAAACCAGCGCGTTGGTTTAGCTCGAATTTAGCCCCCTTTATTTCAAATTTAGCCTTGCCAGCTGCCCTACTAAAATACTACCCAATAACACAAATAGCATACGCTCTGCCTTTACAAAGACTTGAAAGCGTCAAAACGGTTATTTGTAGTTTTATCAGATGCTAAGTTAGGGCAAGAAAACAAAAATTGCAAATTTCCTTAGTAAAAAATTTCAAAACTATGCATCTTAGCAATAATCTTCGCTTTTTACGCACCCGCAACACACGCAAAAAGAGTCAGGAAGTCATTGCCGATAAATTAGGCATCACGCGCGGGGCTTATTCTTCCTACGAGGAGGGCAGAGCCGAACCGCGCCTCGATACGCTTGTCGCTATGGCAAATTATTTTGAAGTTACTGTAGATGAACTGCTCAACGAAAATTTAGAGGAGCGCAAATTCCGACAAAGAGTCAATACCCCTTATTGGAGTGCCTACCACCGCCTACAAGTGGGGAATTACGTAGCAGGTACAAATGTGCGTGTTTTGGCTATTTCGGTAGATGAGCTAAACAACGAAAACATCGAATTAGTGCCACAGAAAGCTGCCGCAGGGTATGCCAAAGGGTATGCCGATTTGGAATATATCAAAGAGCTACCCAAGTTTAAATTGCCTTTTCTCCCTGCCGAGCGCACCTACCGCTCCTTCGAAATTTCGGGCGACTCGATGCTACCGCTTGAATCGGGTACGATTGTGATTGGTGAGTATGTTGCCGATTGGAACGACCTGAAAGAAGGCGAATTTTGCGTCTTAGTAGCCCAAGACGAGGGAATTGTCTTTAAAAGAGTTCATAATCAGGTCAAAGAAAAGGGTACTTTTTTATTAGAATCTACCAACTTGCAGTATCGCCCCTACGAACTCCCTGCGCGTCAGGTCAAGGAGATTTGGAAATTCGCTGCCTACATCAGCAAAAAAACGCCAGAGGCGGAAACTTCGCTCGACGAAATCAAGCAGGTCTTGAATCAGTTGCAGAAAAAATTAGGGGTCATTGCACCCAAATAGCCTCCTCTAAATCGTGGGCAGACCACAACAAGCGACTCGCAAAGGCTCATTTATTTGGATAAATTTTAAAATTGGCTGTTTTTTTCTTGAAAAAGGAAAAAATAGCCTTTTTATGAGCCTACTATTTAGGTTTGTGTTAAGAAGCGGTTGAGTAGCCTCTTTTTGAAGAAGACAGACCCAAGGCACAAGCCTGCCTATTTTTGTTTATGCGTGAGTAGGGACAAGGCACTGCCTTGTCCGAAGTGAGATTGAAATAAAAAGAGTTTTTAGGCTCAAAACAAGGTTTGAGCCTAATTTTATTTTGTTTCCAATTTAATAAGATAAGGCTTTTCGCAAGACTTGATATTGCTACTCCCCATTCGGCAAAGTCTTCTGAATACAAAAAATAAAACTAAATCTTCGCTTTGCAGGGCTGCTGCTATCAAAACATCTAAAAAATAGCATTTTGTATTTGTTTTTTGCTATTTTTGCAGTATCTTACAACGCAAATCTAAGATTTGCCGCACTGATAGGGATTTTAAGAGGTCGTGTGAGTGTTACAAAAACACAAATTCAAAACTTGGCACAAATGAAGGAAGAAGCTCCTTTTTTTGAGAATGTAGAGTCTTTTATTTCTTTTTTGAAGTCAAGTAAAAAGAATAAAGTCAAAGAAGGTCAAGACCTACTAACACAAGAAGGAAAATCAATAGTAGAAGAATTTGGGTCTTTACTATCGCTTATTCCTGATTCAATTTCTAAAACGGACAAGCAAACACTTAAAAAAAACTTGCTTGCCCTTATCAAGAAGATGTTGTAGGAATAAAAGTGGTAGAGGACATTTTGTCCCTTACCAAAAATGAGAACTGCAAAAGTGGTAAAGATTATTTTGTTTTTTCAAAGTAAAGACTATTTTTGCAGTATCTTACAACGCAAATCTAAGATTTGCCGCACTGATAGGTCGTAGTCGGAGGCTACGCCAAACTTTTGGTTTATTCTTTGGTTATGGGAACACTGCGGACAACGGGGGAGCCACCAAGCCCCAAGTTCATCTGGCTACCCCTACCAATTTTGTCATCAGGGTTAGTCGTATGTTCGCGGTTGTTTACGTCTTTTGAGTTATATCCAAATATTTGTATTTTATGTTCATGTTTGGAAGAAGCTAAATCATCAAACATTGTTTGAAAAGTATTAGAATCTTCGTATAATTTAGAAAGACCTTGTAAAAATTCCATTTTTTCTTCACCTGTCATATCTTCAGAAAAAGTGTAGGTTATCTCCCTCCCATCAGGGTCAATCGCATTGATAGGATTATTGGCTACATAGGCAAAGGGCGTGAGGCTGTAATACTTCTCTGCCAGCGGGTTTATACCCCAAAACCTACAAAGTTGTGGGTCTTGTTGTCGCCAGCCGTAGTCGGTGAGGTGCAGCCCCAAAAACGTCTCCTTCTCCTTGCCGTTGTATTGCCAGAAGTTTTTATTTAACATAGCAAATTCCTTTTAAGTTATTTGTATAAAATAAATCATAAATATCTTTATTAGGTTCTAAACATATAGTCGTTTCACTATCAAAATGATAACATCCACTATATCCAACAGGAGCAATAAGAACTCCATTAATGACTGGTGCAGACTCTTTGTGCGATTTCAAAATTAAATCATATTGTTTTCCAATAGTTATTTTATTGCAGTTTTTGTTAAAAGTATTGTCATCTTTTGAAACTATTTTATATAATACTTTGTTTTTCATTGCGTAAATAATATACCATTTTTTTACTTTTTTTACTTTTTTTATGTAGTATTGCGTATTACTGTCTAAAACCACGCTTGTGTTTTTTGCACTATTACTAGAAAGTAACGTAAAAATAGCTATTAAATATAAAAAAAATTTTTTCATTTTATTTTTTGAATTATTACTTTGTTTCCTTTTTTATCATTTACGTACCAATCCACGCTTTTAACGCCAGTGGGATAAGCCCCCGTTGGGCGTAGTCTCCGACTACGACCTATCAGTGCGGCAAATCTTTGATTTGCGCTGTAAGATACTACAAAAATAGCAAAAAACACCCTTTGAAGCTACAAAATTGTTTTTGCCACTCACTATCCTGCACAAGTAACGACGAAGTACACCTAATAAACTTACAATTCCTCACTCAACTTGCGAACTTCCTCGATGGATAGTTTTGTAAGTTTAGCAGTTTTCTCTACAGAAAGCCCGTCTTGTAAGCAAGAAATTGCTAATTCACGGCGAGCTTCGAGCTTTCCTTTCTCTAAGCCTTTCTCTAAGCCTCTTAACTCGCCCTTTTGCAAACCTTGTAAATAAAGGTCATCTTTTTCGATGTCGTATCCTATCGTTCCCATATCGCCTAATTGGTTTTGAATGATTTTTGGAAGTTTATTGCGCAAACGCGCTAAAACAAGCAACTGCTTGACATACTTATTTAACGCAGTAACGTCGCTTTTTAGTTGCGAAAGGCGGAATAAAATTTTACTGACGACTTCTTCCTGTTTTTCCTTTCCGAAATCCGCCAAAACTGCCATAATGACCTCTTCGGCATTTTCAGATTCGATAAATTCTTTGTAAGAATAATCTCTAAAAGATTTTAATTGAAAGCCTGTAAAAACCTCCGAAGGCGCAAGGGTAGCACGCATATTACTGGGCGTTTCACCTAAGTAATATACGATTTGAATAATAGGTTTTTGATACTTCTTTTGTAAGATAGCATGATACTCTTGCATGCGAAGTACCATATTTGGCTCATCTCTTGCCTGAAATTCTAATTGCAGGATAAATTCTTTTTCGTCTTGGGTGGTGATAAGAACTAAAAAGTCGGCTTCTCGTTCTAAGGTGGTTTGTAGTTTATCTTTTAATAAAGCGTGTTTTTTAATGTAAAATCCCAACTGCCTTTCTGAAAATTGCAAGACATACGATAAGATATTTTCTTTTAAAATTTTATCGTAAAGGTTTTGTTCTTTTTGATTAGGTTTTTTGTCTTCCATAAAAGATTTTATGCGCTAATTAGAGTGTGAAGGTACAATTTTTTTGGATACGACTACATTTTTTATGCTTTTTTGTACGTTTTATTTGAGCTTTGCTGAAAAGGTAGGTTGTAGTCGTGGAACAAGACCAAAGGCGTGTTTTTTTGAATACGGATAAAGCAGAGTTTAAGCCTATTCTTCCTTACTTATTTCCAGAAATAACTATCGTAGGGCTTGCTATTGAGAGCTTTTTTTCTAAAAAAAACAAAAAAATAGCTTTTTTGTGGCGAAAAATGTGTAAAATGCGCTGAAAAGCATCTTATTGGTAGGCAAAAAATAGTTTTTCTCACCGCGCTCCTTTCTTGCGCCTTTCAGGGGCTACCCAAAAATAGCATTGGCACGATATGACTCCTTTCTTTTTCACACACATTTTTTTTAGATATTGGCTCAAAGTTGTTTTTTTGCTTGGGCTTGCGTTTTTTTGTACATTTGAGGCAAAGAGCCAAAAAAAAGAACTTTCAAATGCAAAGCAGACTCTCGCTCCTACTTTACGCTGGGGAACGCCTTTTATTCAGAATTATGACAAGAAAATCTATCAAGCCTCGTCCGTTCTCTGGACGCTTGCGCAAGACGCACAAGGCAAATTATATGTAGGCAATCGCGACGCTTTGCTCGTCTATGATGGTGCAGAGTGGCAGCAGATGCAGACAGGTGGGGGCGTAGTTCGGCATTTGCTTTTTGATAAAAAAGACCCTACACTTGCTTATGTCGCCAATGATGACGACCTTGGCTATCTCAAAATCAACGCCTTAGGGAAATGGCAGTACCATTCTCTACGTCCGTACCTGCCTGATAGCATCGAGAAAACGCCCTTTATTACCGAGGTGCATCAAATAGAAAAAGACCTTTACTTTTCGAGCGAAGATAGGCTCTACATTTTTCATACCCAAGATAGCACCTTTTCTTATCATCAGGTAGAGGCAGAAACGGATAAAATAGACATCTTTGAAGTAGGTACAGGTTTTTGGAAAAATGAAACCAGCAAGGGCTTGTACCGATTCGAAAATCAAAAATGGATTTTAGAAAGCGAGCATTACATCTTTACGCATAGCCTAAGCCTGCGTGCGGCTCTGCCTTATGGTCAGAAGAAAATTTTATTTTGTCCGCTTAATATAGACTCTCTTTTTTTGTATGATATTGAAAGCAAACAAGTGAGTGCTTTTCCGCTCGAAGACCAGCATTTGCTCAAAGATAGGGGCGTTTATGTAGCCACGCATTTAAAGGATAAAAAAGGCGAGGATATTTATGTATTAGGCATTAAAGATAGAGGGGTGCTAATTTTTAATGCCGCAGGGAAAACTTTGTACCACATAGACGAGGCTTCTGGTCTAATTAGTAATAGCATTAACTATGTTTTTGTAGATAAAAATCAGGCACTTTGGGTAGCAACCGATAAGGGTTTGAGTCAAATTGCGATTCATCTACCTTTTACAGCCTACAAAGAGCCACAAAATTTGAAAAGTTATACGACAGATATTTGTCGTAGTGCCGACCAAACCTTATATGTTTCCGCCAACGATGGACTTTTTTATCTGGAAGCAGAGCTATTCAAACGCATAGCAAACTTGCCTTCTACACAATGTTGGCAGCTCCTGCCTTTTCAAGATGACCTAATTGTGGCAGGTGGAAATTATGGGTTTTATTACATCAAAAACAAAAAAATTGCACAAAATATAGATGGCGAATGGGCAAATATGGCGATTGGGCGTTCTAAAATAGATAGCAACATTGTCTATAAAGCCAACTATCAAGGCTTTGAGGTGCTGCGCTATCAGGCAGAAGAAGATAAATTTTTGCGTGTGGGCAAGATTCCCGCCTTCGAGCAGGTCATTTCGCGCTCTGTGCAGGAGCAGGCAGATGGTAGAGTGTGGGTGGGGTCGCCTAAGGAAGGTTTCTATTCTATTGATTTTCAGGAAGATAGAGGTTCAAAAAAAGGCGTAGAAACAGCAAAGGTACAACTCCATACAAAGGGCTTGGAAAAAATAGAGAGTTGTAAAATTATCGCTTGGCAGAACCAAATTCTTTTTTCTACTGCATCAGGTATTTATACTTTTGATGAAAAAAGTCAATCTTTTAAGTCTTACAATCCTTGGGGTCTGGATTGGCAGAATCCGCGTTTTGCCTATCCTTATCTATTGCCTTTGCAAGAAATCGCCGATTCGAAGCCCTCCTACTGGGTGATGCCCTCGGCTAAGACTTTGTTGTTCAAATCTGAACAAGTGCCTACAAAAGGGCAGGGCAATCAAGCCGACACTTGGGTACAAGATACCCTTACCCTTGCACCTCTGCCCGACTATCTTTCGCGCTTTTATTACGATACTCAATCCGAATCGCCTACATTTTGGTTTGCTACCGCACTGGGCGTTTTTCGCTACAAACCCGAACACGATTTGGGCAAGTCTGTCCCTTATCAGACTTTGATTCGCAAAGTCAGTTTGGCGTATCGCGATAGCCTACTGTTTGGAGGTGAAAGTGGTGGTCAAATCGCTCCCTTCGAACTACCTTACCGCTTCAATGCGCTTGTTTTTACCTATGCCGCGCCTTCTTTTTATCAGGAAGACCAAAATCGTTATCGCTATTGGTTGGAAGGTTATGAAGAAACTTGGTCGGATTGGACAGAGCAAAGGCGCAAGGAATACACCAACTTGCCCGAAGGACACTATACTTTTTGGGTGCAGGCGCGAAATAGCCAGAAAATAGAAAGTTTGCCTACAAAAGTTGCTTTTACGATTGCACCGCCTTGGTATCGTCGTTTGTGGGCGTATGGACTTTTCTTATTGCTCGGATTTGGGCTTCTTTATGCCTTTGTGCGTGCTTATACCTATCGCCTGCGTGCTTCAAAGCTGCGTTTGGAACGCCTTGTTAAGGAAAGAACAGAGGAAATTCAACTCAAAAATTTAGAATTAGAGCAGCAAAAAGAAGAAATAGAAGTGCAGGCTGAAAATCTCAAACAGCTTAATGAGGAAATGCGACAAACCTTAGATTTAGTCAATCTACAAAAAGACGACCTCGAAGAAAAAAATAACAACATCACTGCCAGCATCAATTACGCCAAACGCATACAAGAGGCAATTTTGCCCTTCGAAAGCCGCTTCGAAAAGGCATTTGGAAAGGAAAACTTCTTTATTTTATATCAGCCCAAAGACATCGTTTCAGGTGATTTTTATTTCTTGCAAGAGCTTGAAAATCATACACTTATCGCCGTTGCTGATTGCACAGGGCATGGCGTACCCGGTGCTTTTATGTCTATGATAGGAAACGAACTTTTAAATAAAATTATCAATTTAGAAAAGATAATCGAGCCTGCTCAAATCCTGACACAACTGCATCAGGGCATTATGGAAGCACTCAAACAAAAAGATTCACAGGTGCGCGACGGCATGGACATTGTCGTGCTAACATTGGAAAAAAGTGCGAATTTTGAACCTCAAAGACCGCGTTATTCTGCCTTTTCTTATGCAGGAGCGATGAATCCGCTTTATTTTTTGCCACTCGAAGCCGAGCAAACCCCTACGCTACAAATTCTTAAAGGTACGAAAAGGGCTATCGGTGGGCAGCAAGGGCAGTTGGAAAAGGACAAACCGCGCCAATTTGAGCTACATCAGGGCAGTATTCAAGTGCCTACTTTTTTCTACCTTCTTACTGACGGTTTCCAAGACCAATTTGGCGGCGAGCGAGGGCGCAAGTTTATGGTAACAAACCTGAAAAATCTACTCACTACTTTGCCTCTACTGCCAACAGAGGCGCAAAAACAAAACTTGCAGCAGACTTTGGAAAATTGGAAGGGAAATCTCAAACAAATAGATGATATTACCTTGATAGGAATTAGGATTGACCCTTAGTCTTCGTGGCTAAGGCTTATCGTCTGCGACTAAGCCTTATAAGGGCAGTGATGTTAAATTCTAAAAAAACAGATTCAAATGTAGGGACAAGGCATTGCCTTGTCCGAAGTGAGATTGAAACAAAAAAGGGTTTTAGTACCCAAAAATAGGGTTCTGCCCAAATTTTATTTTGTTTTAAATTTGAAAAGACAAGACTTTATGCGCTAATTAGAGTGTGAAGGTACGATTTTTTTAGAGATTACCATTTTTTTATGCTTTTTTGTATGTGTTATTTGAGCTTTGCACTATTGACAATACTACTATTCGGGTTACTTTTTGGTCACTGGGACACTACGAATAACGAAACCTTGGATTTGCGTTGTAAGATACTACAAAGATAACAAAATAGAAAAATATTAGCAAAAAAATAACCCCACTTTGGAGCCATAAAATTCTCTTTGCCGCTGACTATCCTGCACAAACAACAGCCGAAGACGACTAACAGGCTTACAACTCTTTACTCAACTTCCGAACTTCCTCGATGGATAATTTTGTAAGTTTAGCAGTTTTCTCCACAGAAAGCCCATCTTGTAAGCAAGAAATCGCTAATTCATGACGAGCCTTCAACTCGCCAGCGCGTTCACCTTCTATTTTGCCCTTTTCTAAGCCTTGCAAATAAAAGTCATCTTTTTCGATGTCGTATCCTATCGTTCCCATATTGCCTAATTGGTTTTGAATGATTTTTGGAAGTTTATTGCGCAAACGCGCCAAAACAAGCAACTGCTTGACATACTTATTTAACGCAGTAATATCTGTTTTTAGTTGCGAAAGGCGGAATAAAATTTTACTAATCACTTCTTCCTGCTTTTCCTTTTCGAAATCCGCCAAAACTGCCATAATGACCTCTTCGGCATTTTCAGATTCGATAAACTCTTTGTAGGAATAATCTCTAAAAGATTTTAATTGAAAGCCTGTGAAAACCTCTGATGGCGCAAGGGTAGCACGCATATTGCTGGGCGTTTCGCCTAAGTAATAAACGATTTGAATAACAGGTATTTGGTATTTTTTTTGTAAAATGGCATGATATTCTTGCATACGAAGCACCATATTAGGTTCATCTCTTGCTTGAAACTCTAATTGTAGGATAAATTCTTTTTCGTCTTGGGTGGTGATAAAAATTAGAAAATCCGCCTCTCGTTCTAAGGTAGTTTGTAATTTATCTTTTAATAAAGCGTGCTTTTTGATGCGAAATCCCAACTGTTTTTCTGAAAATTGTAAGACATACGATAAGATATTTTCCTTTAAAATTTTATCGTAAAGATTTTGTTCTTTTTGATTAGGTTTTTCGTTTTCCATAAAGGGCTTTATGCGCTAAATTAGAGTGTGAAGATACGCTTTTTTTAGAGATTACTATTTTTTTATGCCTTTTTGTATCCGCTATTTGAGATTTGCACTATTGACAATACTACTATTTGGGCTATTTTCTGGTTATGGGAACACTACGAATAACGAAACCTTGGCTTTGCATTGTAAGATACTACAAAGATAGTAAAATAGAAAAATATTAGCAAAAAAATAATCCCACTTTGAAGCCACAAAATTCTCTTTGCAACTGCCTATCCTGCAAGCACAAAACTTGCAGCAGACTTAGAAAATTGAAAAGGAAACCTCAAATAAATAGATGATGTTATGTTGATAGTAATTAGGGTTGGCTCTTAGTCTTTGGTATAAAATTTTGTGTAAGGCTTTTTATTTGTGCCTAAATTCTGTTTTTGGGCTTTTTTCAAAAATAAAAAACCTATTTTTCGCCTTTTTTAGTTATGGTAGGGAAAGACGCTGTTTTTTTGCGTATCTTACCCTTCCAATAGCGGATATTCTTCTTCTTTACGATTCTCAAAAATTACTACTTCCGACCCAAATCGCTTCAAAGGCACTACATTCTTCCCTTATTTCCGCATTTCCCACCAAAAAGCACGCGCCTTTTCGAGTTTTTTTATTTTCTTTCTTCAAATTTTCATAAAAAACCGCGATTCTGTATCATATTTGCAGCAGTAGAAAAGAGGAAAGGCTTTTCATAAGCCTATTTGAAGGCATAGACCCTTCTTTTTTGTCGCCGAAAGCGGGACAAAATGCAGCTCCGACCCAACTCTATAAAGGGTTTTTCGTTACAAAGAAACGCAATTCTGATATAAGTTTTCTGCTTAGTTCCTTCGCGTACTAAATGTTGGCAGAAGAAAATTTGCCGCCCCTCTGCTCCCCACTACGAAACCTACCCAATCTATTCTAAAAAATCTATGACTTTGAACACTTCAAAAAATACAGCCTCTTTTGCGCCTCCTTTCTCCTTTGGAAAGGGTGCAATACAGTGGCTTATGGTTGGAATTTTGGTATTAAAAACGATACAAAGACAAAATCAACAGCGCAAGGTAGCTTCTTTTTCCGACTATCCTTTTTTAGCATTTTTGGGTTTTACGCTTTTGGGTATTCCCGCCGACCTACTTGCGCAAAGTTTGGTTTCGCCGCCCCCTGCCTCTATCCTACTTTTGCGCTACGATTGGGAAAGCAATCCCACTATAAACAAGCAGCCTATCCCACGAAAAGGGGAAGTCAATCCTACCTTTTTTCGCCAATACACACACAAGATAGAGCATTTTTACGACCTAAACGAAAATTTGCGAGTCTTGGAGCTTTATCACCAAAGCGTCTATCTGACTGATAATGAAGCCCTTGCGCGTTATAGTCAAATTTATCTGCCCCTACAAGAGGGCGAACTTCTAAAACTCAAAGCGCGTTTTATTAGTGCCGAAGGGCAGGTAAAAGAGTTGCCCTTTGAAGCCATCAAGGAGCTACAATTCGAGGCTTCGCAAGCTATGAAAGTCTTTGCCATCGAGGGTGCAGAACTTGGCGGAGAGTTGGAGTTTTTTTATCTGATAGAGCGCGAAAATATGGTCTGTGGCTATCATCAAATTCCTGAAAATGCGGTTATAGAAAATTATACGTTTGAGATTATTTCGCCCCAAGAGGTAGTTTTTGAAGCTAAAGCCTACCAACAGTTTCCTTCTATTACGGCTTTTTATGATGAATTAGAGAACAAAAATATCTTACAGGCGCAGGCACGACACCTACAAACGCAGCATCTTGATTTTGCCGCCCTGCCGCGTGTGCATCACAAAATTTCGCATTATGCCGACATGCAGGCGCAAAGTATCTTTACTTGGAACGACCTTTCTACTTCTATCGTCAAGCACGTTTATTTGGAACGCGAAGGTGAAAATAAGGCGCACTTGCGCGACCTGCTCCAACAAATTTTGCCCACAGAAGCCCAAAACAGACAGAAAGGTAGCCTTCCTATTGCCATTCGCAGCATAGAAAATTACATCAAAACTTACATAAGAAAGGAAGAGCGTTATGAAAACGAATACAGCCACCTTGCCTACATTCTTGAACAAGGCGTAGCGAACGAATTGGGCTTGGTGCGTCTTTTTGCTCTGCTTTTAGAAGAAGCCAAAATAGACTACCGCTTGGTCATGACTTCGGATAAGCGTTTTTATGAATTGGACGAGCATTTTCCTTCTTGGGATTTTTTACAACACTATCTTTTCTATTTTCCACAAGAAGATGCTTTTCTTTCGCCCACCGAACCGCATTTTCGCTACGGACTGGTGCCTGCCTATTTAACAGGGCAGAAGGGGATTTTTATGCAAAAGGTAGCCATGGGGCAAAATTGGGCAGGACGCTCTTTTGTGCAGCTTATCCCTCATACCGATAAAAATTTAGTTAGAAGTTTGTATCAAGTATCCTTTGATAAAAAAAATCAGACCACACATCTGAATCTAAAATGTCAATTAGTAGGCTATAAGGCGGCTGATTTGCAGGCACAATATGCACAAAGCGATACGCCTGAAAAGTACATTGCCCGCCATTTTGAAATTGCGACACAAAATCGCCAGACCGACATTCTGCACATCTCACAGGTGAATACTTTTGCCAGCACCTACTTTCAAGCCACCGACTCCTTTTCCATCGAGGGCGCACTTCATTCGCCTTCGCTCCTCGAACAGGCTTCGGACACTTATCTTTTCAATGTGGGTTCGCTCTTGCAGATGCAAGCCCAGCAGCCCGATAAATTGTATCCCGAATCGTTTTATACCGTCATAGAATTTGAAATTCCCGAAAACTACGCCATTCGCAACATCGAGGATTTGCGCAAAAACGTGTGGGCGGTAGAAAAAGACCGTATGCAGTGCCTCTTTCGCACCGATTTTATCGCCATTGGGCGCAAAATTAGGTTAGAAATTCAGGAATACTACAAAGCCGATGTCAGTGAGCGTGAGCGCAATCGCATTTATGAGGCGGCGCGTAGTTTTGAAAATACGGTTTTGGTTTTCAAAAAGACGAAGTAAATCTATTTTAAGGCAAAGTTTTATTTTCCTACAAAAAAAGCGACAAAGATTTTAAATCCTTGTCGCTTTTTTATTATTTTTTTACTACTTTTCTCTTCTAAACGGCTTTCTTTACAAAATTGACGCGCAGCCAAGGCTCACTATATTCATAGTTTTTGATTTGATAGAAGCTAAAAAATTTGGGTAGGAAGAGATTGCGGCGTTTGTTTTGAATATCTATCACCAATTCGTCGCCAAATTGGGTGATTTTGATTTGGTCTTTTTCTAAAAAAGGCAACCGCAGCCGGACGCGATAGCCGCCCGTAATTTGCTCAATTTCGAAGGGGCTTTCTCTATAAAAAACATCTGTGGCGTTTCTATCCTTGTAAATGGCTTGCGAAATTTTGGCAAGCAGCTTCTGCCCAAAGACCTCTTCGCCCAAATGTGGCACTTTTAGAATGGGCAGCGGCGCGAAGATGTCTTCAATTTCTTCTAAATAAGCCTTTTGCGATTTGAGATAGTGCGCAAAAAAACTGCCCTGCTCCTCTTGGGGCAAAAGGCGATTGACGATAACGGCATCGATGTTGTAACCATAAAGTTGTAGGTAAGTATAGGCGCGTTTTGCCTCCTGAATGACCATCTTTTCGGGGTTACAAATGATGCGAATGGAGCAAATGTCGGGTTTTGAAAAAATCTTCTGCACGCGCTCGAGCTTATCGAAAAGGTTTTCTAATTCGTCAAAACCTTTATCTAAGGGAATCCCTGTGGTGAGATTGACCGCGCCGCCTACAAATTTGAGTGCTGTTTTTTGAAAGGGAAAGGCTTTGGTAGTCCACCATTTTGTTACTTGCGGCAGGGAAAGAAAAGTAAGCGTTTCGCCTGTCGGTGCGCTATCGATGATAATGACATCGTATGCTTTTTCGGTGTAATATTTTTCAATCCAAAGAAATGCCGAACCCTCTTCCATGCCCGGAATGGCGGAAAGTTCCTCTGCCAAGATGCTATCTACGCCCTGCCATTTAAAAACTTGTAGCATCAAATTGCGAATATTGCCCCAATATTTTCGCATAGAATAATACACGTCTAACTCTTGCGCGTATAAATTAGGGGCAATTTTGGTAGGCTCTGCGCCCAATTTAATGTCTAAGGCATCAGAGAGGCTATGTGCGGGGTCGGTAGAGATGATAAGTGTTTTTTTACCCTCTTGCGCCGCTTGATAAGCGGTAGCAGCGGCGCAGGTGGTTTTGCCTGTTCCGCCTTTTCCCGTAAAAAGTATAATTCTCATAAGTAATAGGTAAAGATAGTTGCTAAAAGATAGGACAATTCAAGGTGGTGTTGGGAAAAGTTAGCGGTCAGACGGTCTGTTGTGAGTGGTAATATTTTTAGGGGCTATATTTTTAGCAGGCGAACCGTTAGAAGCAAATCTACTAAAATTAGGGCTAAGGCAGCATACAGAAAATAGTAGTATTTGTTTGCCGAAGCGTCCATCTTGCGAATATCGCGCACTTCGCCTTCAATTTCTTGGATAGCCGAAATAAGGCGGTTCATGTCGCTGCGCGTATTGGTGATTTCGAAATAACGCCCGTCAGCTTTGTCGGCAATGTCTTTAAGGGCATTTTTATTGAGTTTGGTAACGACTTCATCACCTAAGCGGTCGCGTTTGTAGTCTGTGCCGTTGGGGATTCTGCCGCCCTCTTCTGTGCCTACGCCTAAGGCAAAGACGCGAATCCCTGCTTCTAAGGCTTCACTAACGGCATCTTCGGCTTCTTCGCCAAAGTCTTCGCCGTCGGTGATTAAGACCATGATTTTAGATTGCTTGCCGCCATTTTTTGCTGTCGTTTCTTCTTGTTTGAATTTTTCCAACGCCAAACGAAAAGAAGGGGCTAAGTCTGTTCCAGAATCGGAGATAAGCCCTGTGTTGAGCGTTTCGAGCGAAAGGGTGATGGCACTGGGGTCGTAGGTGAGCGGACATTGCATGTAGGCATCAGTTGTGAAGATGATAAGCCCAATGCGCTCGGCGCGAAAGGAATTGACCAATTCTTTTAGTTCGTGCTTCACGCGCTCGATGCGGGTAGGCTGCACGTCGTTTGCGTCCATAGAGCGCGAAACATCTACCAAAAGGAAAATGTCTTTTCCTACGGCTTTGACCTCTTTTTGTACCTCGCCGAAAGAAGGTCCTAAAAGTGCCATAATAAGCAGGACAAAATAGCATGTCCGTAGGGCTACTTTTATCCAAACACTACCTGCCGAAGTGCCTAAAAAACGCGCTTTCTGATAGGTACGATACACATAAAAGGCATAAAAGGCAATAAAAAGCGTAATGAGGATATATTCGCCTAAGCTAAGATAACGGTACCAAGTCATGGTAAGAAAATTAGGTGATAAATCTTGTAGGTAGTAAAATTTTTTAGTCGTATCTCGTGTGTAAAAGGCTAAAATTCCAAATAGGTGGGTCTGTTCATAACTTTCTTTCGGCTATGATGGTTTTCGATACTGCCCAGCGAGGCTGCCTATTTGGTTTCAAAACCCTATCTGCCAAACAAAGATACACAAAAGGCAATAAGTCGACGTTTTTTTCTGCTCACTACCCTTTCAAATACAGAAATTTAACAAGCATTTGATTTTTCATGTCCCGACAATCGCCTACCTTTGCAGCGAGATTCTTCTCTTTTCTTGGGCGAAAAGCCCATTTTATTGACTTGTAGCGTATTATTCACCCCTCTAATTTCTTTATCGGCTTGAATCCCATCAAAGTATTCAAATTCGGCGGCGCATCGGTTAAAGATGCCGCTGCGGTTCGAAATGTGAGCCAAATTCTTAAAACCTACCTCGAAAGGGGCGACAAACTTGTCGTCGTCGTTTCGGCTATGGGAAAGACTACCAACCACTTAGAAGACCTTTTTCATGCCGCGCGAAAGGGGCAGCCGCAAGTCTATAAACAGGTCTTGAAGGAATTAGAAGCCTATCACCAACAAATTGCCCTCGACCTTTTCGAAGGAAATGAAGAGGCGGTTATTTTTCGTACCCTCAAAAAGTATTTCTTCCAATTAGAAGCCACTTTGGAGGAGCAAGAACCCATTTGGGACAAACACTACGACCAAATCATCTGTTTTGGCGAACTTATCTCTACTGCCATTGTCGCTGAATATCTAAAAACGGTCTATAACGACAAATGCCTTTGGGTAGATGCCCGTAGGTTTGTCCAGACCAACGAGCGTTGGCGCGAAGGGCAAGTGGATTGGGAATGGTCGGAACAGCTCATCAAATCCGAATTGCTGCCTATTTTAGATGTGCGTTTTATCCTCACACAAGGCTTTTTGGGCGGAACGATAGGCGGCAAAACAACGACTTTGGGCAGAGAAGGGTCAGATTTTACCGCTGCCATCTTTGCCTATTGCCTGCAAGCCGAGTCGGTTACGATTTGGAAAGATGTAGCAGGAATTTTAAATGCCGACCCCAAACGCATCAAAAGCACCCGTCTTTTCACTCACATCAACTATTCAGACGCTGCCGAAATGACCTATTACGGCGCGACGGTCATTCACCCCAAAACCATCAGACCCTTAGCGGCGAAAAACATTCCGCTCTATGTGCGTTCTTTTATCAATTACGACCAAGAAGGCACTGTCATTGGAAATTTCCCTACACAACCTGCCCTGCCTGCCATTATCGTAAAAGGCAATCAGACGCTCTGTACTTTTCAGCAGCGCGATTTGGCTTCCATCAATGAAAAGAATACCTTAGCGTATATTCACAACGAGCTTGCCCGTTTCAATCTCAAAATCAACCTCTTACAGACTTCTGCAACGGCTTTTTATGTCTGTTTGGATACGGACGAAAGAAAGTTGGAGGCATTGCAAGCCAGCATGGGCAGTCAATTAGATTTTACCCTCGAATCTAACTTAGAGTTAATTACGGTAAAAAACTATGATGCTGAAATGCTACAAAACTTTACCAACTTAGGCAATGCTGTCTTCGTACAAAGAGGCGGAAAGGATTTTCAAGTAGTGGTGCGCAAGTAGGGCGTTTTCCGACCCTATTCGCTGCCATCGCGTTTGGTTCTAAAAAAATCATTTTCAAATGTAGGGACAAGGCATTGCCTTGTCCTAAGTTTGATTGAAACACAAAGGCGTTTCAGACCCGAAAAAGGTTCAATCCAAATTTTATTTCGCTCAAATTTTGAGAACACAAGCAGGGATAAAATCTATCAATCATAGCAAAATCATATTTTAAGGCAGCAATTTGGAAACTTTCATTATTATTTTTTTGATGCTTTCGGCAGTTGCCTTTTTAATAGGCGAGTTATTTCTCCTGCCTTCGGGTAAATTGGGGCTATTGGGTGCATTTTTAGCCCTTTTGAGTGCCGTTATAGCCTTTTTTTCATTTGGTCTGACGGCAAGTGTTGCTGTTTTGGGGGCAGGTGTGGCATTGGGCTTGGGGGCTTTGTTTTATGGTCTGAAAGCCAAAACTTGGGAGCGTTTGAGTTTGAAACAAACCCTGCAAGGCAAATTTAATGACGAGCATTTACTTTCTGTTAGTTTGTTGAATGTAGGCGAAAAGGGCAAGGCGCAGTCGGCTTTGCGTCCGATGGGCAACGCTATTTTTCACCAGCAAGTGTATGAGGTTAGCCCTTTGGGCGAATGGGTAGATGCAGGTTCGGAAGTAGAAATCGTCAGGATTGAAAAAACAAAAATATTTGTGAAAAAGGTAGATAAGAAAGATAAAATAATTTTTGAAAAATAAAATCATAAAAAAGTTCTAAGTTTGAAATGCTCTCGACTTAATTCGGGGTTGAAAAAAAGAATCCCCATCTTAAATAAATCTACCTGTAAGCGCACCTTTGGGTGCTGCCTAATTTGCGTCCAAGCCCTTTGCATGCCCTTAGACCAATAAATATCGTCAAAGACAACCCAACTTTTTTGGTTCAGATAAGGCAGCAGTAGCTCGAAATAGTGTAGCGTTGCCGCTTCGGTATGGTTGGCATCTATCAGGACAAAATCTAAGGGCAGCGGGGACGCACTTTTTTGGTTTTTTTCTAAAAAAAGGGGCAAAGTTTGGTCTATATTTCCTACTTCGAGGTGAATATTGTCGGGATTGAAAGTGGGCTGCTCTTTTATTTGTGCAAAGTTTTGGCGTGCTAAGGCGGCAATATTGGGGCAACCTTCGAAGGTAACGACCTTTGCGGCGGTGCTTGCCAGAGCCAGATGCAGGGTTGTAAGCCCCAAAGACGTACCCAATTCGAGAATACCTTTTGGGTTGCGCTCTGCCACTAAGCGGAATAAAAATTTCGCCCAATAAGGCGAAAGGGTAGAACGTTTCAAAATTTGGTTAATCTTTCGTTTTTCGCCTTGTGCTGTTTTTGCCTTTTTCCCTTTTTCGCCTGCACCAAAGTCTTGCACCCTAATTGCTTCTTTTTGGGTAGCAAGTTTGGCACGCAGCGCATCTAAGGCTTCAAAAGGATAGTAGTGTTTGGGTTTGCGAATGGTATCGAGGTAGAGATGGTAGAGAAAAGGGGCTTGAAGGGCGTGTTGGTTTTTCGAATCCCAAAGAAAACCCAAGAAAGAGGCGAGCATTTCGAGCGACATAGTGGCAAATTTAGAAATAAAGGCGAGCAAAGGTAGGACAAAGGTCGGAAAGTTTTTCGCTCCTTACAAGTTCTTTTCGGGCAGATAAAAACCGCAGCCGTACTTTTTTTGTGTTCATCATTTCTTAACATAAAGAAAATCCTTGAAAATGAGTAGGTTGTGATTTTTTTGTAAAATTTTTCAAAAAAAAAGCCCCCAAGACTTGACAGGCATTGAAAAAAGCTCTACCTTTGCATCACAATTCAAGACAAAAGGACTTGAAAACAAAAAAGACCTATAACACTTCAAAAGTTTGTAGGCAATGCGATTTAAGCAACTTGTTTGCCTTCTATAAAAATAGAGAGATGGCTGAGTGGTTTAAAGCGGCGGTCTTGAAAACCGTTGTACTGAAAGGTACCGGGGGTTCGAATCCCTCTCTCTCTGCAAAAGTGCCTTGTAGCTTGCTACAAGGCACTTTTTTTGTGTACTTGTTAGTAGAGGAAATTTTTAGAAAATCCTTCCTGTCTGAAAAAGTAAAAACCTCGCAAGGTTTGGCATCACCTCACAAGGCTTTTAGAAAAAAGCAAAGAAAATTTTTGTGGCATAAACCATTTACAAACTCCCTCCTCACACCCGCAAGCCCATCACTAAGATGTCGTCGATTTGGTCTTGCCCTGCTTTCCATGCTTTGTGGGCGGCTTGGATAGCGGCTTTCTGTTCGCTCATAGGGAGGTGCGCTTGCGAAAGAAGCAGGCTACGGAAATTGGCACTCAAAAATTTGCGCAGGTCTTCGCCGCCGAACTGGTCGGCGTAGCCATCTGAAAAGGCATAGATTTGTGTGTCTTCGAGCCAATCAAAGGTCTGTTCTTGGAAAGGTTCGTTGCGCACCAGTCTGCCTCCAATGCTCATTTTATCGCCTTTTAGCCAATAAGAACGCCCTTGTTGAATCAATAAAATGGGGTTTCGCGCTCCTGCAAAGTGGATTTTTTGGGTCTTTCCCTCAAAACAGACTACGCTCATATCCATGCCGTCGCGATTTTGTGTAATATCCTGCTGCAAGGCTCGCCCAATTTCTACGCGCATCTGATTGAGAATTTCGGCAGGCGCAAAGATATTTTTGGTCTTGACAATTTCATCTAAAAGCGTCATGCCAATCATAGACATAAAAGCACCGGGTACGCCATGCCCTGTGCAGTCGGCAATGACCCACACAAAACGCTGTGTTTCTGCATCTTGATACCACCAATAAAAATCGCCCGAAACAATGTCCTTTGGCTGATAAAGCAGGAAGTAATCTTTGACAAAAGCAGGCAGATGTGCCTCTTTGGGTAAAATCGCATCTTGTATGCGTTGGGCATAGTTGATGCTTTGTTGAATGTACTTATTTTTAGTTTCTAATCTTTCGTTTTGCGACAGCAGTTCTTCATTCATTTCAAAAAGCAAATCGCTTTTGAACTTTAATTCCTGTGTGCGCTCCTCTACTACTTCTTCCAGATGCTCGGTATAGTGTTTGATTTCGTCCTCTAATTCTTTTCTTTTCGTAATTTCGAAGCGGATAGACTGATAGCGGTAGGGCTTTCCTTTTTCGTCTAAAAAGGGGATAATCGTCGTATAGACCCAATATAGCGAACCGTCTTTGGCTTTGTTGCAGACTTCGCCGCGCCAGACCTTGCCCGAAGCGATAGTTTTCCACATCTCTACAAAAAAAGAAGGCTCATGATAGCCCGATTTGAGCAAGCGGTGATTTTGCCCAATCAGTTCTTCGCGCGAATATTTCGATATCTTACAAAATTTGTTATTGACATAAATAATATCGCCTTTTGCATCAGTAGCCGCCACAATCGCCGCCTCATCAATAGAAAGTTTTTGGTACTCTAATTCTATTTGGGTGAGCTTCATTTCGGTAATATCGCGCAAAACCACTACCGTACAAATAAATCGCCCTTCGTCGTCGTATTGGCGCGTTGCCGTCAGGATAACGTGCAAAAAGCCTCCATCGCCTTTTAAAAGTTTGTATTCTGTGCGCAGGTGCGGCTCTTTGATGGCTAAGGCATCATGTTGTAAGATTTTGGGATTTATTTTCAAAAAATCACGTGCATTTTCTGAAATAAGTTGCGTAGGCTCGAAGGCTGCTTTCCTATAAAACTGCTGATTTGCCCAAATTACCTCGTCGGTTTCATTTAGATAAAGCGTCATGACAGGCACGCGCTCGTAAAATTTAGTGGCGATATAATCTTCTTTGTATCGTGTTAGGGTTGCGCCTATGGTATTTTTATCGGTAGGAAAGAACTTAATTTTGATAGAAAAAGGCAACAAAGGGTGCAGCGTCTGGTTGAGTGTGAGGCTTTGTAGGGTTTGCTTTTGTATGGTCTTGAAGACCAATTCGGCGATAATAGGCTCTAATTCAGGGGGCATTTGCGCCAAAAAGCGGTAGCCTGCCCAAGAGGTGGCTTTGAAAAGGGGGTCGGTTGTGATGATTTCTTTCACCTCCGTATATTTATCCATTTTCAAAAAAATGGACTCTTCCTTTTCCAATAGTTCCAAAATCGAGGGCTTGATGCGCGTCATGAGAGAGAAGACAAAAGATGAATAGTTTGAAAAGGCTTTTCGGAAAGCCAAGCAGGGCGAATGGGGTTTTATTCCTAATCAAAGATAATTTTTTTCTACCAAACAAACAAGAGAATATTTGGTAAAATTGTCGCTTTGCTGCCAAAAGGAAAAAAAAGGCATGTAAGATTTTGGCTTTATGTCTTTTTCGGATAGAAGACAATAAGGTCGCTTTTTTTGTTATCCTTCTTACCAAAAGTTGCGCCACAGCCCTTCAAAAGGCGTTTATTTTCGATAAAATAGCCCTTTGATTCTATTAAGTCGGCTAAGTAAATCCTACTTACTTTTTCGTCGTTTGTTGGCGGATTTTGCTTGTTTGGGGTGCTTTTTTTGTCAAGATTTTGAATTAAACAGAAAAAGCCTTTTTTTTGTTGTTTCTAAAAAAACAAAACGCCTTTCTGCCCATGACGCTTTCTACTGCCTCGTCCGACCCTGCCGACCACGCCGCGCCTATTTTGGTCAAAGACCGTTATTTCAAGCCCCTACTTTCCAAAGAGGCGATTGCCCAGCGTTTGGCGCATTTGGGAAAACGCATAGAGGCGGATTATCAAAACGATTTGCCGCTTTTTATTGGCGTGCTAAACGGTTCCTTTGTTTTTGCTGCCGATTTGGTGCGCTATATCGCCATTCCCTGCCACTTTTCTTTTGTCAAATATGCCTCCTATCAGGATAAGATGCAGAGCAGCGGTGTGGTGCAGGAGCTAATTGGTTTGAATGAAAACCTAAGCAATCGCCGCGTCGTGGTGATAGAAGACATTGTAGATACGGGCAATACGATGGTCAAGATTTTGGCTTATCTGCGCGAAAAAGGCGTAGAAGATGTTGAAATTGCTGCCCTTTTGGTCAAACCTACTGCCTTGCAGCACGATATTTCAGTCAAATATGTAGGCTTTGAAATTGAAAACCAATTTGTCGTCGGCTACGGTCTGGACTATGATGGCTACGGACGGAACTTAGATAGCCTCTATGTCGTTTCCGACCTATAAGCCCCTACCTAAAAAAGACTACTTCGGTATCGCCCTTTTGCCCACTCAAATCCTTTGCACCCATGACCTTCAAAGAACTACGCCGTTTTGTTGCACAAGGCGAAGGTTTGGAAATAGAATTTAAACGCAAAGTCTATTATCCGCATAAAATTGCGCGTGAAGCCGTTGCCTTTGCCAATACCAAAGGTGGCAAACTTATTATTGGCGTTTCCGATGATGGCACTATCAATGGACTCAAACACCCCGACGAGGAACTTTACGCACTTGCCACTACCCTGCAAAAGTTTTGCAAGCCGCAGATAGAATACCAACTCCATCGAATCGAAGTGCCGCGCACAGAGGGAAAAGAGGTCTTGGTCTTCGACATCAAACCCCACACCCAAAAGCCCGTCTTTCTCTTGCACGACTCGAAGGGCAAAATCGGTCGCGCCTACATTCGCAGTTTGGATAAAAGCCTACAAGCCAGTCGTGAGATGCGCAAGATTTTGAAAGCCGAAAGCAATCCCAAAGATACCTTTGTCAATTATGGCGAAAAAGAGCAGTGGCTACTCAAATATTTGGGGAGTCATAAGCGCATCAATGTAGAAAATTTCGCCAAACTTGCCGCCATTTCCATACCCGAAGCCTCCGCCATTTTGGTCAAGATGACCTTGGCGCGTCTTATCGCCATAGAGCCGCAGGAAGGGGGAGCAGATTATTTTTCGCAAGGCAAAGATTTTTGAAAAGCTGTTGGAAAATCCTCGATGCCGCAAATTTGCTTTTGCAGCGAAAGATGGCTACCTTGCGTTTTTTACAAAACAAAAAAAGACAACAAATAAAGCGCATGCGGCAGGAGAGCTATTTTCAGAGAAGCCATTTTTTAGATACCAAAAAGTTTGTGTCTGAAATGGCTTTTCGCATTTTTTTAGCCAATGTTTTTATTTTTTTGGTAGGATTTTTAGGTTCGAATGCGCTTTGGGCGCAAGAAAAAACGCTAATTTTAGAAAAAAATGCACCCTTAGAAAAACGGCTTGCGCCCGATTGGGTAGCCTTTTATGAAAGCACCGCGCTACAAGATTTTTCGCCTGCCTATTTTTTGCAGGATTCCCTTTGGGCAAAAAATCAAACCCTGCCTGCCCACTTCAAACCGCGTGTTTCTTATTTTTTTAAAATCAAACTCCTCAACCAAAACCCTACCCAAACGCGCTATCTGCTCACCGTTCCCCCTTTTGATAGCCTCGAAGCCCTACTTTTTGATAGCAAACAAAAGGTTTTGCAATCGCTCCAAACGGGGCTGCACGTGCCACTTTCCAAGCGAAATTGGCAAGACAAATCGCCTGCCCTGTTGCTCGAAATTCCTGCTGCCGATACCCTTACGCTTCTTTTAAGGGCGCGAAATTCGTATCAAGACCTTGAAAATGAAGGCTTTATCGTTCAAATTCCCGAAGTGGCTCTGGCACAACAAGCGCAACAGCGAGGACGACAGCTATTTTTTCGGGGAGCTTTTCTGCTGATGTTTTTCTATAATCTTTTCTTCTTTTTTATTGTCCGCGACAAGGCTTATTTTTACTACGCATTTTATATCTTGGGCATGGCAATCGTTGGGCTTGAAGATACCTTTCTTTTTGTTTGGGAAGAGCCTATCTTGCTCACTGTTTTTACCAATTTTGCAGCACTTTTTGTAACCTTGCTTTACACCCAATTTATTCGCTATTTTTTACACATTCCACAAATCAGACCCCAACTCAATCGCTATTTTCGCTTTTGGGTCTATTTTCGCCTGCTTACGATTGTGCTTGCGCTTTTGTATTATCACGACACGCCTCGCCTCATTTTGGAAAATGCAGGGATTCAGGTTCTTTTTCTGATAGATATTTTGGGCGGCTTGGTGCTTATCGGCGCAACGTGGAAAGTTAGCAAAGTTTTGACAACTTATATCGTCTTGGGCTATTTGGCAATGACGCTGCCCCTATTTTTTGCAATTCTCAAAGAAGTTATTTTTTCAAGTGCCAATCCTGATACTGATGGCGTTGTCGTGCAGGTGGGCGTTTTGGTAGAATTGATTGTTTTTTCGTTGGGTTTGGGCTATCGCAGCAAAGAAGCCGAGCGCGAAAAATTAGTGATTGCGGAGGAAAATCGCCGCATCATAGCCCAGCAAAATTTGGTTTTGGAAGAAAAAGTAGAGCAGCGCACCCAAGAGTTGCAAATACAGAAACGCGCCTTAGAAGAACAAAACCTGCACATTACGCAAAACATCAACTACGCAAGACGGATTCAGGAGGCTTTTCTGCCCAAAAGAGAAGCCATTGAAAGCCTATTGCCCGAATTTTTTATCCTTTTCAAGCCGCGCGACATCGTTTCAGGCGATTTTTATTTTGTAGAAAAAGTAGGCGAAAAAATCGTCGTTGCCGCCATAGATTGCACAGGACATGGCGTTTCGGGGGCTTTCATGACCGTTTTGGGCAACGAAATTTTACACAAAATTGTCCGTCAAGACCGCCAAACAAGCCCCGACCTGATTCTCAACGCCCTCCACAAAGGCGTGCGAGAGGCTCTCCAACAGGCTCATACTGCCAATCGCGACGGCATGGATTTGAGTCTGATAGTCATAGATACCCTGACCCAAAAAATAGAATTTGCAGGAGCTAAAAATCCGCTTCTCTATTTCAATCATACAGGGCTGCATTTGCTCAAAGGCGACAAGATGCCTATCGGCGGCGAGCAGCGCGAGCAGGAACGCCTTTTTACCAAAAAAAGCATCGATACGACTTCGCCCACTGTTTTCTATCTCCTTTCCGACGGCTTTCAAGACCAATTTGGGGGCGAAAACAACCGAAAATTTGGTATCGCAAGGCTTAAAAAATTATTAGAGGAAATTGCGACAGAAAAGCTCACTACCCAAGCCCACCTTTTAGACCAAGCCTTCGAAAGTTGGCGTGAGCAGGGCGGCGAAGCCCAAATAGATGACGTTTTGATTTTGGGTCTGAAATGGTAGTTTTTTTTAGAAAACAGCACTGCCAAATTGTTATCTCAAATTTATCCCGACAAGGGGAACTTTTTTTTACAACCTGCTGAAAAAAAGGCAGAAAAGTTGGGCAAAGGTTTGGTAGAATGAAAGCAAATGCCTAACTTTGCAGTCCCTTAGAAGAGGTAGCCCTTCTCTTGTCCCTTATTTTGAGCTAATTATAGGCTTTTAAAAGGCGAAAATGGAGCATCTTGATTAGGTACTATTTGAAAAATAGACTGCAAGGTGCTTTATTTTATTGTGCATAGAAAATAGCCTACTTCCAAAGTAGCCTCGCTAAGGCTTTCAAAATCATTTTACCACAGATAGAATAAGCGATTTGCTCTTTTTTCAGAAAGCTGGAAAAAGCGTACTTTCTCTTTTTGTGTTTTCTTAGTTTGATAAGACGCAGAAGCGAAAAAGAGGGTACAAACAAATTGACTTATTAGTAAAACCATTCAAAACCATGCCATTAGGTTTAATTGGGAAAAAAATAGGAATGACTAGCGTATTTGGTGCCGATGGACGCAATCTCGCATGCACAGTTATACAAGCTGGTCCTTGTGTGGTTACACAAGTAAAGTCAGAAGACACAGATGGCTATCGCGCGGTTCAGCTCGCCTTTGGTGAAGCCAAAGAGAAAAACACGCCCGAAGCAATGAAAGGACACTTCAAAAAAGCAGGTACTACCCCTAAGCGCAAGGTGGCAGAATTTAAAGCCATGCGTGCCGCCGCCGAGCGTACCTTCGAATTAGGACAGGAAGTTACCGCTTCCGACTTCTTCGCCGAAGGCGACTTCGTAGATGTTATCGGTACAAGCAAAGGCAAAGGCTTTCAAGGCGTAGTGAAGCGTCATGGCTTTGGCGGTGTGGGGCAGAGTACTCACGGTCAGCACAACCGTATGCGTGCGCCCGGTTCGGTAGGTGCTTCGTCTTTCCCTTCGCGCGTCTTCAAAGGACAGCGCATGGCGGGTCGTATGGGCGGAAAACGTGTCAAGGTCAAGAACTTGCGTGTGATGAAAGTGATTCCTGAATCACATCTAATTGTAGTAGCAGGTGCAATCCCTGGTGCTATCAATTCTTTTGTCCGCATTGAGAAATAACGAGCAAGCCGCAAGAGACCCTTTGGGAATTTTCTTTTTTTGGTAGCTCTCTCCTTTTGATGCGTTTTGTTTTCACCCTCATTCCAACGAAAAAGAATCATGCAACTCTCCATTTTAAATAAAGAAGGCAAAGAAACCGGCAGACAAGCGGAATTGAATGATGCTGTCTTTGCCATCGAGCCAAACGACCATGCCATCTATTTAGACGTAAAGCAATACTTGGCAAATCAGCGTCAGGGTACGCACAAAGCCAAGCACAGAGGCGAAGTTTCTGGCTCTACGCGCAAAATCAAACGCCAAAAAGGTACAGGCGGTGCGCGTGCAGGTAGCATCAAGTCGCCTACCATTCGCGGTGGTGGTCGTATCTTCGGACCCGAACCTCGCGACTATTCTTTCAAACTCAATAGAAAAGTAAAGCAATTAGCCCGCAAGTCGGCTTTGAGCTATAAAGCGAAAGAAAACAAGCTTGTTGTCTTAGAAGATTTCCAAATGGACGCGCCTAAAACCAAAGCCTACGAGCAGTTTTTGCAAAACCTGAACGCAGGCGGGCAAAAGACTTTGCTCATCTTAGGCTCTGCCAATAGCAATCTCTACCTTTCGGCACGCAACCTTCCGAAGGCAAAAGTGATTACCTTAGACGAAATCTCTACCTATCATATCGTCAATGCCGATACGATTATTTTGGCAGAAAGCTCTTTGGAAAAAATCAACGCCTAACCATCTTGCAGACTTACGCGCTCTGCCCTGCAAGGCGGTAAGGCTGCCCTTTCTTCTGTAATTCTTATGAAAAATATACTTCAAAAGCCACTCATCACCGAAAAGGCTACCAAGCTCAACGAACAAGGCGTATATGCCTTCGTTGTGAATAAGAAAGCGACTAAGCCCCAGATTAAGGCTGCCGTAGAAGCCATGTTTCCCGACGTGGAAGTAAAGGCGGTACGCACAGCCATTATCATTGGAAAGCCTAAGTTTCGTCAGACCAAGTCAGGAGTTTCTGTAGGGCGCACCGCGACCTACAAAAAAGCCTTCGTCCAATTAGCCGAAGGTCAGATGATTGACATCTACGACGAAGCACAGGCGCAAGGCTAACCTTTCCCGACGGGGCGGCAACTTGTCCGCCTTTGTCCCTTACGCTTTCTCTCTTTATTTGATTTTTAATCAAAATCGCAGCCTATTGTGCAGTTAGCGTGCAGCAAAGCCCTTGCCCGTAGAGCAAAGGGCAGGAATTGTGCGGAAAAGCCGTAGGCGCACTAATCTATTTCTGTTTTATGGCAGTTAAAAAACTCAAACCTGTAACGCCAAGTTCGCGTTTTCGCATTGCACCTTCTTTCGACGAAATCACGAAGGGAACGCCCGAAAAATCGCTCTTAGCTCCTTACAAAAGAACAGGCGGTAGAAACGAGCAAGGTAAAATGACCGTCCGCAATCGCGGCGGAGGTCATAAAAAACGCTACCGTGTCATCGACTTCAAACGCGACAAGCATGGCGTTCCCGCTACGGTGAAAGCCATCGAATACGACCCAATCCGCACTGCGCGTTTGGCTTTGCTTTACTATGCCGACGGCGAGAAGCGTTATATTATCGCGCCACAAGGCTTACAAGCAGGACAGACCCTGTTGTCGGGTTCGGGAATCGCCCCTGAAGTAGGCAATGCCCTACCGATGAGCGAAATCCCATTAGGTACTATCGTTCATAACATCGAGATGCGCCCTAACGGTGGCGGTGTGATGGCGCGTAGTGCAGGAGCGTATGCACAGCTTGTTGCGCGTGACGGCAAATATGCCATCTTGAAATTGCCTTCTGGCGAAACGCGCATGGTATTGGCTATTTGTTATGCTACTGTTGGTTCGGTTTCGAATGCAGACCACTTGAACGTTCAGGTAGGGAAAGCAGGTCGTAACCGCTGGTTGGGTAATCGTCCGCGCGTTCGTGGCGTAGCGATGAACCCCGTTGACCACCCTATGGGTGGTGGTGAAGGTCGTTCTTCTGGCGGACACCCTCGCTCACGCAAGGGCTTGTACTCAAAAGGTAAGAAGACCCGTAGCCGTACTAAACATTCTAACAAGTACATCATTAGCAAACGTAACAAATAAGTAATCTATGGCTCGTTCACTCCGTAAAGGTCCTTATATTGATGCCAAATTAGCAGCCAAAGTCGCTGCCATGGAAGCCTCTGGCAAAAAAGGGGTTATCAAAACTTGGTCGCGCCGCTCGATGATTGCGCCTGATTTTATCGGACATACTTTTGCCGTCCATAACGGCAATAAGTTTATCCCCGTCTATGTTACCGACAACATGGTCGGACACCGTTTAGGCGAATTTGCGCCTACGCGCAACTTTAGAGGTCATATCGCGAAAAAAGACAAGAAAGGCAAGCGTTAATCGCCCCTGACACGTCTTGACGACCTCGTTCTCTAATCTTTTGTAAGGCTTTAATTATTTCATTACAATATGGAAGCAGTAGCTAAGTTGCGAAACGTGCGCATGTCGCCTCGCAAAATGCGTCTGGTCGCCGATATGATTCGTGGGCAGAAAGTAAGCAAAGCCCTCGATATGCTCAAATTCGAGCGTAAAATCGGTGCCAGCTATATGTCTAAATTGCTCCTTTCAGCAGTCGCTAATTGGGAGGCAAAAAATGAAGACACCTCAGAAATTGGCAATCTTATCGTAAGTCGTGTTTTTGTAGATGGTGGTAAAATGCTCAAGCGTATTCAGCCCGCTCCACAAGGACGCGCACACCGTATCCTCAAATGCTCCAACCATGTTACGCTCGTTGTTGATGTGCCAAAAGAAGGAGCTACTTCGCTTTCTTCTATGACGGAGAAAATTTTAAATGAAGCCGCTACGCAAGTAGAAGATGCCGCTTCAAAATTAGAATCAGACCAAAACTCTAAAAACAACTAAGCAACATGGGACAAAAAGTAAATCCGATAGGACTTCGCCTGGGCATCGTCAGAGGCTGGGAGTCGAGCTGGTACGGGGGTAAGAATTTTGGCGATAAGTTGGTAGAAGACGAAAAGATTCGCAAATATATTCGTACTCGTATCCCACGTGGTAGCATCTCTAAGATTGTTATCGAGCGTACTTTGAAGCGTGTAACCATTACCATTCACACCTCGCGCCCTGGCGTTGTTATCGGTCGTGAAGGCAAAGAGGTAGAGGCTTTGAAAAATGAGCTTCAAAAACTTACTTCAAAGGATATTCAAATCAACATTTTCGAAATCAAACGCCCTGAATTAGACGCGCGTTTGGTGGGTGAAAACATTGCACAGCAGCTTGAGGCGCGTATGTCGCACCGTAGAGCTATGAAGCAAGCGATTGCTTCTACTACGCGCACAAACCCTGAAGTAGGTATCAAAATCAAACTTTCTGGTCGTTTGGGCGGTGCTGAAATGGCACGTGTAGAAATGTACAAAGAAGGGCGCACGCCTTTGCATACCCTTCGTGCTGATATCGACTACGCTATCGTAGAAGCGGATACCATTTATGGTAAAATCGGCATTAAGGTTTGGATTTACAGAGGTGAAATTTATGGCAAGCCCGACTTATCACCTGCGGCAGCTACTGAAGCGCAAGAGCGCGGCGGCGGCAGCGGACAAGCTGAAAATCGCGGTGGCGGCGGCAATCGTCGTGGCGGCGGTGGCGGCGACAGACGCGACAACAACCGTGGCGGTGGTGATAAAAAACGCGGCGGCGGCAATAACAACAACAACCGTCGTGGCGGTGGTGGTGGCAACAACAACCGTCGTGGTGGCGGTGGTGGTGGCAATAGAAACGCCTAAGCCCTTTTCACAGCTCACACAAAAAAAGCTATCTCTTGAAAAAGAGGTAGCTTTTTTTTGGTAGGGAAAGTGCGGGTTTTAGAAGGTAAGGTCTGTTTGGTCAAAGTCTAATTTTTCCGAACATTCGCGACAGAAAAGTTCAATTTTTTCTTCCATTATTTCTGACTTTACAAAGACTAATTTTCCTTCTTGATGCTCAAAAATATCATACAACGAAGGACGTGAGATAAATTCTTGGCAAGCACAATTTTGACAAATATATGTTTTTGTTTGCATAATAGATTTCAAAAGTTACATTTTGAAGCGTAGGGAGGGAATACCACTTTTTGGCGATACTCCCTTTTTGACTGTGTTTTTACTGCTTGGCAGCTACAATTTGGTCGAGGTCTATTTCTGCAAGCACGCTTTCGAGGCTTTCGTCGCCTGTGTAGGAGCGCATAAATTTTTCCATGATAGCCTCTTGTTCTTTTCCGATTTGCAGGGCTTGGGCATAGGGGAGGTGCGAAAAAGTAACCAAAGAATAGAGCGGCTGCCAAATATGAGGATAGGCATTTTGCAAATGTGCTTCTACTTTTTTGGTGAGCAAAAACTTTTTATCAGCCACTTTGTCGCGCATTTCCACAAAATTTTGCAGGGCAAGGTCGGCAATCGCCTGCCCATTGGCTACGCGCTCACGCTCATAACGGGGCAAGATTTTGTCCCAATCGCCTTTTTCCTGTTCTAAAATTTGGTTCAAGATGGTGCAATCTTCAAAACCTGCATTCATACCCTGCCCATAAAAGGGAACAATCGCATGGGCGGCATCACCTATCAGGGCAAAACGCCCTGCTACCCAAGTATCGCATCTGACCGTAACCAAAGAAGCCGTCGGATTGCTGCGAAAATCCGCCACCAAATTGGGCATAAGTGGCAAAATGTCGGGGAAATATTTTTCGAAAAAGGCAAGAATTTGCGATTCCGTTTGTAAATTTTCAAAGCTATCTTCCTGCCCCTGATAGGCTAAAAAAAGCGTGCAGGTAAAACTACCGTCTAAGTTGGGCAAGGCAATGAGCATAAAGTTTTTGCGAGGCCAGATGTGTAGCACATTAGACTCGATTTGGTGCTTGCCTTCGGCAGTGGGCAAAATGGTAAGCTCTTTATAGGCATGCTCGATGTAGTGCTGCGAATAATTAAAGCGTGGGAGCTTTTGCATGGCATAACGTACAGGCGAAAATGCGCCATCGGCAGCGATAATGACTTCGGCTTGCTCTATTTGGGCTGCGCTTTCTAAGGAGGTGGTGTCCTGAAAAGCGATTTTTTGTGAGTCTAAATAAACGGCGGCTGTTTCTTTTTCAAAATGGAAATTCACATTTTCGAAAGCCGCTGCTGTTTCTATCAATTTTTGATTTAAGCCGCCGCGCGAAACGGAAAAAATGGCTTGCCCGTCCTTGCCATAAGGTTGATAGGTGAGCTTTCCCTGTGCGTCGTGCATGAGCCTGCCTTGCATGGGAATACCCATTTCTCTGATTTGGGCGGCTATGCCTGCGCCTTCTAAGGCACGCCAACCTCTGTCGCTAAGGGCTAAATTGATAGACCTGCCTGCATGGAGGGCGGCTTTGCGTGGGTCGGGGCGTTTTTCATAAACCTCTACCTGATAGTTTTTTTTAGCCAAGTAAATCGCCAAAAGCGAGCCTACTAAGCCTGCACCTGAAATGATAATCTTTTCTTTCAATGGAGTCATGGGTTCAAATCGTGCCTGCAAAGGCGCGGACTGGGTTGGAAAAATACGGCGGCGGCACTTGTCTTAATAGTTTTTGATGCCTACCACTCTTGGGTTTTCTATGCTAAGATTCACCTCTGTCTTGTCGTCTGCACTTAGTTTGCGCTCGGCTTTCCTACCAAAAATGATAACAAAATGCGCATCTTCATTGAAGACGATACGGCTCACCATTGCCTCGATGTCTATGAGGGTGCGGTCGCGCCTGATGGCTTCATAGATATTGAAAAGGCGTAGGGCTTCATCTTGTTGGTAGTGGCGATTCAGACCACGCAGACCGGGTATGTATTTTCCTAAGATGCTATTCTGCAATTTCTCTTGTTGGACAAAGCCCAAGATATGGTGCGCCGATTCGTTGGCTTCCACGATAATCCCCGAAGCATCGACGACGAACATACCACAGGCGTTATTGGCAAAGATATGCGCATAATTAGCCGCCGTTTGGCGCATACTTTCTAACTGTCGTTCCAATTCTTCACGTGTAGCCAAGAGTTCTTCCGTATTTTGCCTTAGCTCCTCCTCCTGCGAAATCATTTGTTGGGCATTGATTTGGGCTTCGTCTAAAAGTTTGTGCATGCGCTCGGAATTTGCCGCGCCAATGATAGCAGAGGCTAAGACTTCGGCTAACCTTTCTGTTAGGCGAATTTGATGCGGTTCAAATTGGTTGAAAGAGCTTATTTCCAAAACCCCTACGATACGTTCCTGATTTTTGAGTGGCACGATAAGCAAGGCGGCAGGATTTGCCTTTCCTAAGCCAGAGGTGATTTCGAGGTAGTTTTGTGGCACATCTGTAATGACTATCGTATTGCCGTCTTTGTAGGCTTCGCCGATAAGTCCTTCGTCTGTTTCAATGAGTTTTTGCGTCCATTTTTTCCTACCATAAGCATAAGTGGCTTTTAGTTCGAGGTGGTGCGCGTCTTTTTCTATAAAAACGCCCCCTTGTGTAGATTCCAAATATTCCAAAAGCGATTCTAAAAACTTATCACAGAGGTCGGTCAGATTGTTGGAATGACGGCGCACTACTTTTGAAATACGTGCCAAGCCGCGCGATTCCCATTCGCGCGTTTGCTCCTGCTGCGCCACCTGCTGCAACCTTTCGCGCATCTGCCCCAAAGCCTCGCCCAAATCGCTATTGGGTTGAAAGATTTGTGCCTGCTGCAAGAAATCGCGCTTGCCTATGTTTTCGGCAAAGGATTTCAAACCGCGCAACTTTTCAGAGAGTGCCGAAATTTCTTTGTAAAGGGCGTTAAATTCGCTACGTGTGGTGGGCATAGAGTCGGGAAGTACGCCTTTTTTCAGAAAACGCAACTGACGGCGCACCTCATCGAGTTCTGATTTGAGCAGGGAAGTAGCGTTCCTACCTAAAAAGAAAGCAATAATGGACAAAATCCCGAAGGGCGGAATAAACCACCATATCGTATTGCTCACATGGGTCATGAGCTGCGTCTGGGCTTGGGTTTCAAAATAGTGTTGTTCGTCTATGTAGAGGTCGGAAATTTTATTAAATTCTACTACCAAACTCACGACATCCAACTTGATGTATTCGCGCAGCGGTTCGCCTTTGTCCTTGTCAAAACGCTTGTATTTTTCTATGATTTTATCCATCGTGCGCTTAATTTCCATCATAGAAAGGTCTTCCGATTCGGCTTGCAAATTTGCCAACGCCGTTTTGGTCTTGGTATTAAAAATTTGGAGGGCTTGGCGCAAATAGAGTTCTCGGCTATCGGGATAGTCTTCGTATTGTACGTATAAATTGATGTAAGTAAAAGATTCATTTAGCGAACTTCGCAGTTGGAGAGCCGCATATTTGAGTTGCCTAATTTTTTGCACTTGTTTGTAATCGCGATAAAAAAGGTTGAGGCGTAGGCTTGCCATAAGTAGCATCAGAGCCGAAATACCGACCAAGACCCAAAAAGTGAGGCGCATTCTGCCCTGTACGGAATTGAGCGATATTTTATTGGAAGCAGCGGCGGTTTCTTTCATAGAAAAAGAGGTAGAAATAGCGTGGCTTGGGAAATTTTGAGCAAAAGGTACGCAAAAAAAGCCAAACCGACAAAAATATTTGACCAAAGCCCTTAAAAATTTGAGTAAGTGCGGCGAAATGAATTTTTTGTTACTTTTGTGTAAAGCGAAAGCTACTTTTAGGCTGCCCTATCGCTTGAAAAAATCAAATTTGAGGTTGAGATGACTTACTTTCACACGTTTATTTCCATTTTGGCTGCCTTAGTGCTTTTTCTGCATAGCTTGGCGGGCTTTTCGAAGGAGTTGCAGGAACTGGGGGCGGAAAAATTGCAGGCTTGGTTAGGGAAAATTACCCAAAACCGCTTGGGTGGCTTTGGCTTGGGAATTTTGCTCACAACCCTGATTCAGTCGAGCAGTGCCGTTACAAGCATTACGGTTTCTTTGGTAGATGCAGGCGTGATTAGTTTTTTTGATAGCTTGGCGGTGCTAATGGGAGCAAATTTGGGTACAACTTTTACGGCATGGCTGGTGGCATTTAAGTTGCACAATTTGGGCAGTATCCTGCTTGTTGTGGGCATGGGCTTGGGTTTTCTGCCTTTTCGGATTCGTTTGGCGGGCAAATCTATTTTTTATTTGGGTCTGATTTTATTTAGCTTAGAACTCATTAGCCTTGCCCTCGAACCGCTTGCCAAAGACCAGACCATTTTGGGTTTTCTTTCCGAAATAGACCGCCTTTGGGTCGGTATTTTTATCGGGATAGTGGTTACGATTTTGGTACAATCGAGTTCGGTAACGACGGGACTTAGCATCATCTTGGCATCACAAGATTTGCTTTCCCTGCCTGCTGCCCTTGCTATCGTGATAGGCTCGAATATTGGCACTACCAGCACAGCACTTTTTGCTTCTCTTTCTCTTTCGGAGTCGGCTAAAAATGCTGCCCTTGCTAATACGCTTTTCAATTTGATAGGCTTGGCGATTTTTATACCTTTTATCGGTTTGCTTGCTCAATTTTTAATCGCTACCGAATTGGAAATAAGCTACCAAATTGCACTTGCGCATCTTATTTTCAATTTGAGCATCTCACTTATCGGCTTGCCACTATTAAAGCCTTTGGGCAAATTGGTTCTGCTTTTAAATGAAAAGGCACATTCGGCACAACTTACGCTTTTTCCGCACAAAGACGAAAAAATCATACCCAAAAAAAATACAACCAAAAAAATTATACCTAAAAAAATCATACCCAGAAAGTTTAGACATAAAAAAAATAGAAAAAGCGAATAAATCCTACTATCCAAGTAGTGTGAAGCTCCATCTTCGCCTTGTGTCCAGACTTGCCAAGCAAGAGTTTCGCGCCACAGTTTTAAAAAAAGCCCCCTAAACAAAATCAGGGGGCTTTTTTTCAGACCTAAGTATAGAACTTGTCTGTGTTTTTTATTCTTTTACAATTTTTCGCACTTCGCTTTGGTTTTGATACGTTATCTTCAAAAGATACGCTCCCTTTGCTAATTGCGAGCCTTCTATACTTTGGAGATGCGTTCCTGCGGCTTGTGTTTCTATTTTCTGCCAAAGGATTCTGCCTGTCATATCGAGAAGGGTGAAACTGACGGCGGCTTGGGTCGGGATTTGGTAGCGTACTTCAAACTGATTTTGGAAAGGATTGGGAGCAAGCGAGAAAATTTGCATTTTTTCACCTACTTCGAAAACTACCTGACGCATAGGCGAATAGCTTTCCTTGCCACTAAAATCTACCTGACGAAGGCGATAATATAGGATTCCATTTTCAGCATAAATAGCCGCCCTTTCATCTACAAAATCATAGCTCGAAGTGTGGCTTCTGTTTGTGCCTTCTACCCTACCGATGGCTTGAAAGTCAAGCCCATTTTGAGAGCGTTCTACTACAAAGTGCGAATTGTCGGTTTCTTGTGCCGTCTGCCAATTCAAAAGGGCATCGAGGGCGTTTTGCGCTTTGGCTTCAAAGCCAAGCCAAGAAACGGGCAGCGGATTGATGTCTTCCGTAACCAGACTACCCAAAGTAAAGGGGCTAAAATTAGAAACTGCGCCAGCACTTGTCAAACCTGCGTAAGGAGTGGCAAAGTTGCCGCCGTTGAAGTGGTCTATCCATTGTGCGCCGTCCCAACGGCAAACTTTTAGGGCAGAAGGGTCGCCTACGCCACAGCTTCTTACATCATCGTAGCTCAAACTCACCGAAACGGCAGCCGCGCCATTAGTTCTATCCAAAATCCAATACTCGCAGTTGCTAATATGGTGAATCGAGGCTTCTTTGAGGCTTCTATCGTAGGGGACAGTTTGGGGCGAAACCCTAAAATAACGCGCCGTAAAGTGGTCGGTCGTGAGGCTTGGGGCAGAAATTCCTATCACGCCTGCATAGCCCCCGTTGCCTGTGGGGAAGTTGAACGCCTGATTACCGATTTTGCGCACATTTAGGTCTGCATAGCTACCATTATTGGGCAGGGTAGAGGTTGCGCCACTGATAAATTGCAGCAGGTGGTTGTTGTCGGAATAGAAAATACCATTTGTCCAAGTGGCATGATGGGCGATATAAACGTCTGTGTTTTGCGTTCTTACGCCGCCTGCGCTGGTATTTTCCATTAAAAAGTTGTAGAAATAGAGATTGTTGGGGGAAACCGTATTTGTGCGGTAGTTAATTCTACCATTCCATGTACGTGGGGAATAAATTGTACCAAAAGGGTAGCTAATACCAACACCTGTCTGAATAGTTAGATTAGAGTCGTTGTACGTATTAGCTCCGTCTGTATAGGCTAAACTGTTTAGTGTGGTGCTGGTAATGTAAAGACCGTAAGTTGTGCTTGCGGGAATATTTAGACCGCCCACAGGCAGATTGACAACGGCATCAGCACTTGGGCTTACCACACTGGCTGTCCCAAGTAGTGTCCAAGCAGCAGCATTATTTTCAAATCCATTATAGCCACCTACGCGATAATAGACGGCAACAGTATAGTTGCCAGAGGTGCGCAAAGAAATATCAAAATCATCTATAATAATTGCATTAGCATTTGTAGTAACATTAAACATATTACCGCGTTGGCTATTGTTGGGTGAAAATAGAGTAGCCAAGCTATTAGTTTGTAAAAAGGAACTTGTCCCTGTATGATTGATAAGTTGGTTGCTATTGCCATCGAAATGGAAACTGCCTGTTTGGGCATTATACGCGCCATTGTTGATAAGATTGCCACGCAAGCGAATCGTGCCTGTGCCGTTATCCACTGTCGCAAGGGGGGTATTGATAAGGTTTCCATTGACAATCAGCGTTCCACCATTGACATTGATAGTGCCGTAGTTTTCCGCCTGCCCGTCTATGCGCAAAGTCGCGCCTGTGTTGAGGTTAATTGTACCGTAATTGTATAAATTGCCGCGCACGTGCAGGGTTCTATTTACATTAAAATTCAACACGCTGCCATTTTGTACGGTCAAATCATTACAATCACCATTTCCATTGACGGCAACGGTATGCGGTACGATACAACCGATAACGACATTTTGAGAAAAAAGAGGAATGGCTGCCGTTGTCCAAGTGAGCAGGTTTGTCCAGTTGCTTGAAAGAATGGAATAAACAGAAAGCGTGTTAGGGGTTGTGATATTGCCCACGTTATTGACCGTAATGGCAGAAAGTCGCCCTTCGGTAACGGTAAAGACGCGATAGTAATAAGTCGTATTGGCGGCAAGTCCTGTATTGAGAAAGCTCGTCGTACCCGAAGCAAGTTGGGTCAGAAAGGTAAAATTTACATTGTCGGTAGAGCGGTAAATGACGATACCTACTTCGTTGGTGGCGTTTTCTGTCCAATTGAGCATCACCGAATTGCTCGAAACACAAGAAAGGTTGAAAGTTGTTACATTGCCGTTGGGGGCAGGAGGGTTGAAATTGTAAAATTTGCGCGAGGTATTGTTGTTGCTATTCAAAGAGGTGATGTTGGTAGGGGCATTTCCAAAACCATTGCAGCCAACGATTTCTGTTCCGTAGGAGCGCGACCCACCTGTAACCGTTGGGTGATTGTCTGTATTGAGAAAGACAACCCTTGTTGCGTCATTTTCACCATAACCAATTCCCATTCGTGTTGTGCTTGTGTTTGCGCCTGCACAGCCTGTTGTGGAAGCGTGTTCTAAAATGCGCATGCGTCCATAGATGATACGAGCCACTCCACCGTCTGCATTAGCAGGTGCAGTTTCATAGACGTGAATTTGAAAGCGTGAAATTCCAGATTCTGAGTCCGACTCATCACCACTCATGCGGATATTATCCCAATCTACGACTAAGCGGCGGTTGGGCGCAGTGCCTATTACTTTGTATCGCACACTGCCGTTACTTTCCGTCGACCAAGTGCTATTACCCGTAGTGGCATGGGCAAAAGCACAAATGCGGGCATTGTCTGTAATCCCCGGCGTATTGGCAGTTGTGGGCAAAATGGCTGTTCCAAATCGCAAAACGCCATTGACATTGACATTAAAATCGGTAAAACGCTCACCCATAAACCAAACCTCAAAACCTATTGGCACTGCGGCAGAGGCAACACTCTGTTGGTTTGCACCAATAAGTTGTGTCCAACCACCACCTCCTACCAAAGCCTCATTCGAGCCTGCGGTAATGGCATAGTTCTGTACGTTTTGGGCGCGAAGTAGCGGAAAACTGGGTAGCAGCAGAAAAACACTGTAGCAAAATAACCAAAGATGTATATTTTTTTTCATGGTAAAGAATGTTATTGTCGTGAAGAGACGGTGAGATTTTTTCCTTTTTTGTACTGAAATCGTAGAACGTAGGGCAATAATCTTTCGTTTTGGTATCAAAGTGCAAAAGTAATCTTAAAAAATCACTCCTGCAAACCGAAGACCTATTTTTTTTGAAAACTTACATGCTAAAAAAATGCAAAAAAGAATAAAAACGCGCTAATAAAAATGCTTTTATGCGGTAATACCCTTAGAAATAGGACTTTATGCCGAAACAAGATACCACAATTCTCTCTAAAAAATTACATGTGTGGTTTTTACTATAAAAATTCAAAATCTAAAATGTTAAGAACTCTGTTACGCGCTTTGTAAAATTTTCGGAACATAAAAAAAGGCTGCTACTTTTTGTAACAGCCTTCTTTCAATTTGAAAAACAAGAAACAGATAGTTAGGCGCGTTTCAATTCCAAGACCGTAATTTCGGGCGGCATGCCGATACGTCCAGGGTAGCCGATATAACCAAATCCGCGATTTACATAGAGATACTGATTTTCTTTTTGGTATAAATCTGCCCACTGTTCATAGCGATACTGCACAGGACTCCAGCGGAAAAAGGGCGTTTCGATGCCAAATTGCATGCCATGCGTGTGTCCCGAAAGGGTCAGGTCGATGTCCTTGAATTGGCGTTTTTGGATATTTTGTGCCTCAAAAAATGTTAGGTTTTCGGTAAGATTTGCCTTTGTGCCATTGACTTGCGCGTCCCAATGTGAGGGGTCGTGCGAAAGTAGAATTTTAGTGGCTGCTTCTTGGCTGCCCTGATAGGCTTTTTCTAAATTGCCATAACGCGCAAATCCGCCTGTACCCCAATTTTGTACGCCAATAAGGGCTAATTTTTCGCCATTTTGGGTAAAGATATGATGCTGGTCTTGTAATAAATTCCAACCCATATTTTTATGGGTTTGTATCAAATCCTGTAAATTTTTAGCCTTTTCTGCCTTCGAATCCCAACGGTAGTAATCGCCGTAGTCGTGATTGCCCAAAACAGAAAATACGCCTAAATCGGCTTTGAGTCGGCTAAAAAGGTCTTGGTAGTCGCGCATTTCGGGGGCAATGTTATTGACCAAATCGCCTGTAAAGCAGATAAGGTCGGGTTTTTCGTTTAAAATCATCTCTATTCCCCCTTTTACTGCCGTTTTATTGAAAAAACTACCTGAATGAATGTCTGAAATTTGTACCAAGCGCAAGCCATCGAAGGCTTTGGGCAAGTGGGGCAAGACAACGGTGCGGCGGCGGATTCTGTAATCGTGCGCTCCCGATAAGATGCCCCAAGTCATTGCCCCGACAGGAGTTGCCATCGCAACTAAGGCAGTTTTTGCCAAAAATTCGGAGCGCGTAATCGTATTTTCTTCGCTAATAGGCGCACTTTCAGGCGTGAAAAAACGAAAATAAACCCATTTGACGGCTCTTATCAAATCATCTAACAAAACAAAAAAGAGTCCGAAAAATTTAGCAATATAAATCATAAAAGCCCAAGAAACCAGCATCTGACGCAAAGAATGAGGCGCATTGGGAACAAAACTATAGATGAGCATGCTTGCGATTGCTGAAGCCGAAATTGTCCAATAGACATAGGTGGAGATGCGGCGCGTCAGTTCGGAAGAGGCTGCCGTCAGGGTTTTGATGCTCTGAAAGGCGTACCAGTCGAGAAAACCAAGCAGCGAAAGGATAAGCAAAAGGATAAGGGTGCGATTCATAAAGGAAGGTAAGTAGAAGGCGATAAGGAAAAAGAGAACAAAGGCGGTGATAAAATGTGAATAGAAGGGATATTTTTAAACAAAAATCCCCCACAAGGCTTTTGAAAATACCTACTCGAAACGGCAAAGTAGGCGGCTATGTTATCGAAAAAAAACTAAATAGCGCGTAGGAATTGATTTTCAACGGATTTTATCGCAAGTTTATCGTAAGTTTGTACGCGCGATGCACCAAGATTTTAGAAAAAGCCTTATCTTTAAGACTTCAAAAAAGACTTCAACGCCTAAGCCGCCCTTTTTTCCGTTTTCACAAGCCCCACCTGCCTATGAAGACCTCTACTCTTTCGGTTAGTTTTTCGCAAATGATGCGCTACATTGGTCGTCATTGGCTTAGTAGCCTGACGATTCAAAGGTTTGTCATTATTTGTTTTGCCGTAAGTTTGTATTTCCAAACCGCTTTTTACGACTACGCCACTGATAGCGCACGCCTGCTCTCACAAAGCCAAGTTACGCACAAAGGCATTGGCATTGATGCCATTCTGCACATGATGATGCACGAAACCTTCGACGGCGTAAAAAGCGACAATACCTTGCCCAGCAGCGAACACTACCAACCTTTTACCATTTTTACCTTTGCTGCCGAGTATTCTCTCTTTGGGATAGACCCTCATATTAGCCATTTGGTCAATATCGTGCTATACGCGCTAACGGGCTTGCTTTTGCTTTCGGTTGTCAATCGCATTTTTAAATACTATTTAGATGCAGGCTCGAAGGGCTTGATTTCTTTTGTGGCGGTTCTGATATTTATTGCGCACCCCTTACATACCGAAGTGGTCGCAAGTGTGAAAGGGCGCAATGAAATTCTATCTTTCCTTTGGCTTTTGCTCATGACCTACCTACTGCTGCGTGCCAGCTATGCACGTGCTTCCATGAAGCTCATTTTGCTGCCTTTGGTGGCGATTTCCTTCTTTTTAGCTCTGCTTACAGAAGCGACAGCGGTTACTTTTTTGCTCATTGTGCCGCTTATGCTTTATTTTTTCGTAAAATTAAGAAAACAAGACTACCTCGTCTTGGGCGTACCTGTGGCACTGACGGCAGGGGCGTACTGGTTTATGCGCGATTTTTTTCTCAAAAAAGTAGAGATGGCGCAGGTGGTCAATGATGTACTGCACAACCCTTTGGCAGGGAGTACGGTACTGCAAAAGATTAGCACCATTGCTTATGTTTTTGGAAAGTACCTACAACTGCTCATCTTTCCGCACCCCCTTTCGCACGATTATTCCTTTGGGCAGATACCCATTAAAGAATGGTATGACCCCTTTGTGTTGCTTTCTGTCGCTATCTATGTCGTGATGGGCTACTTTGCCATTCGCCTTTTTCGGAAAAAAAGTATTTTTTCTTTCGCCTATTTTTGCTTTTTAGGCTATCTGCTTGTCATTTACATTACTGATTATCTTATCTATCCAAATGAATTTGTCTTTCTGCCGCGCGGTACATTGCTAACTGAACGCTTGCTTTATTTGCCCTCCCTGCCCTTTGCGATGGCTGCCTCCTACTTTGTGTATCAATTATTTCGACACTTGGTCTTTTCGCGCAGAGGACGCGCTATCAAAGTGTATGCTTATACCTTCTTTGGCACATCTTTGATATTGTTTGCGTATTCGGGCAAAACCATTTGGCGCAATTTTGACTGGCAAAACAAAGGCACACTTTTAGCCGCCGACATCAAAAATTCGCCTTATAGCGTCAATTTGAGAATGCGCTATGCAGATTTTCTCAAAGAGGAAGCCGCCAAAAAAGCGAAGTCTAAGGAGCGGGTCTTGCTGCTTTCTTCGGCTGCCGAACAGATAAAGGCAGCACTCGAAGTCTATCCCGATTACGTAGAAGGACTCACGCTTTTGGGCGATATCTACCTGCGATTACAGCGTGTAGAAGAGGCGCAAGCCATTTTTGAGCAAACCCTCGAAAAAGACCCCAACTGTGCGCGTGCGCAGGGCGGTCTGGGGCGTGTGCAGTTCCTCAAACAGAATTTTGAAAAGTCGAAAGCCTATTGCAAGCAGTGGGTCGTATTGAGCAAAAAAAATAACACAGGAGATGCCGACGAAGCCTTTTTCCACTTCGGACGCGCCTTAGAAAAAACAGGTGAAGAGGAATTAGCCCTTTCTGCCTACAAAACCGCCACCATAGAAAATCCACAGCATGCAGCGGCTTATAGCCACATGGCGGCTCTTCTCGAAAAGCAACAAAAGCAAAATCAGGCACTCGAAAATTACCACAAAGCCGTTGCTGCCGATAAGTATATGATTGAACCTTATTTGCACCTAAGCCGCATTTATCAGACCTTAGGCGAACAGAAAAAAGCTACCATTACGCTGGAAGAAGCCATCAAAATCAATCCCGAAGTGCCGAATTTGTATCAGAATTTGGCAGAATTGTACCAAAAAAATGGTGATGTGGTGAAGGCAGAAGTTTATTTTGCAAAAGCCTCCGTCTTGGAAAAGGAAAGAGTAGCCAACTAACATAGCTTTTAGATAGCTTTCAGTTTGCCAAATATTTTAAAGGGCTTAGTTCTGAACGCGATTTTTGTAGAAATTTATCAAATCGAATCCTATTTTTAGGGCTACAAAAACAACCACAAAAGCAAAAGGGCGATATTGGGCAATGAGGGCAGGGTCTATCAAATGATGAAGCATTTTTTGAATTGCTATTCCCCAAGAGAATTTATCGGTATTGAGTGCAAACCAAGCCAGCGTACCCAAAATAATGCTAAGGTGCATCGTGAGGGCTTCTTTGCTAAGGGTATTTTGCTGTGGCAGTGCAAAAGGTAGGGAATTTGTATGATTTTTATGTTGTAATTGATTCTCTTTTTCGCTTTCTAAAATTTCTTCTAAGTCATTTTCGTCTATTTCAAAGCCCGCGCCTTCTTTTTTGGTATAAAAAAAGCGCAATCCGTTTAGTAGGAATCCGCCCAAAATAAGGAGCAGACTATAATTGAAGATTTGATTTTTGAAAAATAGGGTTTGCAGATTGTATAGCCTTTCTTCCCCATCAAAAGCCAAAACAAATCCTACCAAAATTACAATAAAAACCCAGTATATTCCTAAAAAGAAAAAGGGCGACCGCACTCTTGTCCGCAATTCTTTCCAAACCTTTTCTTCAAAGGGCTGTTTTTTGTGCCAAAAATAGAGTAGCACCAACTGATACCAAGTTCGCAACCATTCGCGCCACCAGTAGAGATAGAGTACGGAAAAAAAACGCTCCTGCCCTTTTATTACGCCGTAGAGCATCAGGAAGTCGGCAAGCAGGCTACTCAAAAAGTCGAAGTAGGGGCGCAAAGGGCTTGCCCAAGTTTTGTTTTTTGCAGGCATGAAAAAATCAGCATTTAAGGCGAAAAAATATTGTAGAACCAACAGTTTTGCCAGAACTATTGGTTCGGAAAGAGAGGATATGGGATTGTTTTTTACTGCTATTTTTTGACTATTATTCTTGTATGATTATCTTTGTATCATTATCCTTGCTCCACTATTCTTTCACCGTCCCCATCAAAACGAGCTGTTCCTTCGAATTTTCGGCATTGGAAATAATCGTGATGACCTTTCTTTGTATGCCTAATTTGCCTTTGCTATCAAATTTAACCGTAATTTCGCCTTCTTCGTTAGGGGCGATTGGCTCTTTTGTCCATTTTGGTACGGTGCAGCCGCAGGTAGTTTGTACGTTTGTTACCACAAGTGGCAGCGTGCCTTTGTTCAAATATTTGAAGGTATAAGTAACCTGCTCACCTTGCTTGATTTCGCCAAAATTGTAGTTGTTTTCAGAAAAGCTAAGGAGAGCTTTCCTATCGGTATTGTGTTGCCAAAGTTTATTTTTGGGATTATTTTGAGAAGCGATAGCATTTTCTTGTGCAGAGGCAGAAAAATGTAGCCCCACACAAAAGAGCAGGAGGGCGAAATTGCGAAGAGAAGCAGCAGGCAGCGCGAAGGAGAAAGTTAAGATTTTCATAGAAAGAAGGTTTGTAACTTTGGATTTTAGTTGGGTTTTGGTCTGATTAAAAAATAAAAGTTGGGCGAAAGGCTTTGCGCCACTTAATAGGAGCTACCCTCAAAAATAGGGCTATTTTTGCAAAAATGTCCTTCTTTTAAACAACTTTAATGTTTGGTGTGATAGCAGGGGAGTTACTAAAAATTGGGCGTTAGAAGCCAAATTCAGGATTTTAAGCCCAAATTTGGCTACAAAACAAAAGGCGATTACAGATTTAGATGGGCTTGATAGGCGGCAGCGTCCATAAGGGCGGCAACACTGCTTAGGTCTTCTACCTCTGCTTTGATAATCCAGCCTTCGCCGTAGGGGTCGGAATTGACGATTTCGGGGTTATCTTCCAAGCCTGCATTGACTTCTACTACCTTCCCTGCAATGGGCATGTAGAGGTCGGAAACGGTCTTGACTGCCTCAATAGTGCCAAAAACTGCACCTGCGGCTACTTCCTCTTCTAAGGTCGTAACATCGACATAGACGATGTCGCCTAACTCACCTTGTGCAAAATCGGTGATGCCAATATAGGCAATATTTCCTTCGAGGCGCACCCACTCGTGTTCGGCGGTGTATTTAAGTTCTGATGGAAAGTTCATGGTTTGAATAGAAATGTAGGGAGAATTGAAGTGGAAAGCGGCTAAACTTTCGCCACGTTAAAGCATTGGGCAAACTTACGCAAAAAATGGCGATTTATGCAAGCCCGAAAAAACTTCTTCTTCTAAATCTGCCTTTGCCTCCTTCGCTAAGGGCTTTTCGTTAATAGCTTTTCGGCGCAAAGTCTATTTTTTTGCAAAAAAAAGAAAAGCTGCCGTTACTTTATCGCGCCTTTGCGATTATAGAAGCAAAGGCACAAAAGGAAAATCTTGGCAGGCAGCCTGCTGATAGCTTTTAAAATTCGCTTGGTCTAAAATTTTAGCAAAAAAAATGCGAAAAACTACCTTCGGATTAGGAAAAATCCTTTTGAAGTCCTACTTTTGAAAAAAAATTTCAACCCTCAAACAAGCCAAACCTATGTTATTCCTTTCCATCGGGCTTGCCGTTGTCGTGATTATCGGATTGATTTATCTCTTCCGCACCATTATCGATAAAAGTGGTAAGCAACTCGCCCTCGAAGGCTCTGACAAAGAGGAAATCGGAGTGGTTAGAAAGTTTGCCGACGTAGATGTTTTGAAATATCGTTCTTTGCTACTCAACTTAGGGCTTATCATCAGCCTTGCCTTAGCATTGATGGCTTTCGAATGGACTACTTACGACGGTGATGATTTAGCCGACTTCATTCCCCCACAAGAAGAGAATGAAACCGTAACCGAACAACCTGTTATTACGGTACAGCCACCGCCACCGCCGCCAGAGATGCGTCCGCAGGTAGTTACGGCTTCGCCTGAAATTCAGGAAGTTGAAGATGAGGTCAAGATTGAAGACCAAATTGAAATCGACATCGAGGACATTCAAGTTGATGTTTCCGACGTAGTGTCGAATGTAACCACAGTTGCTGCCCCTGTACAGGAAAAAGAAAGCGACGAGATTTTCGAAATCGTAGAAAACCCTGCTACTTTTCCCGGTGGCACAGACAAGTTTTATGAATATATCGGTAAAAATTTGGAATATCCAAAGGTGGCACGCCGTATGGATATTCAGGGAAAAGTTTTCGTGAGCTTTGTTGTAGATAAAGACGGCTCTTTGAGCGATGTCAAGATTGTGAAAGGCTTGCACGAAAGTTGTGATGCAGAGGCTTTGCGCGTAGTAAAATCCTCTCCCAAATGGCAGCCTGCCAAGCAGCGCGGTAAGGCAGTGCGCTATCGCATGACCATTCCGATTGTCTTCAAACTCACAAAGAGATAGTAGGCGATACGCTTCACGTGAAGCCCCTTTTTTGGGTATCTTTTGTGGTATCTTTCCGACTCAATCTAAAAACCTGCCTTGAATACACAAAATTTCGAGGCAGGTTTGTTTTTTTCATTTTTTTTGACTTTCTTTCTTCTTTTCTAAAAAAGGCAATCCAAAAAGAGAAGAAAGCCTTTTTATTTTCAACCTTCAAACCAAATGCGATATGGGTTTTGTAAAAGAATTTAAAGAATTTGCCGTCAAGGGCAATGTAGTCGATATGGCTGTGGGTGTTATCATTGGGGGAGCTTTTGGTAAAATTGTAACTTCCCTTGTCAATGATGTCATCATGCCCCCTTTGGGCTACCTTACAGGCGGCGTAGATTTTGCCAATCTCAAATTAGTGTTGAAAAAAGCCGTCATGGAGGGCGAAACCGTAACTACGCCCGAAGTAGCCATTTCGTATGGGCTTTTTATCAATAATATCGTAAATTTTTTGATTGTCGCGCTCGTAATTTTTGCGGTAGTAAAGGCTATGAACAACCTGAAACGAAAAAAGGAAGCACCGCCTGCCCCTGCCCCTGCTGCTCCGCCCAAACCTACTGATGTAGATTTGCTTATCGAAATTCGCGATTTGCTCAAAAAACAAAAAGGCGAATAGTTTTTTTGATTTTTGCCGCAATGATAGAAGGCTTGTTTGGAAGCGAAACAAAATTTGGACTGAACCCTATTTTATTTCAATCTCATTGCGGGACAAGGCAGTACCTTGTCCCTACTCCTACATTCTCGTAGGGACAACGCACCGCGTTGTCCGAACTATGCACGAATGAACCAACAATCTTTTTGATAGAAATAGCGCACGCCATTACCCAAACTATATCAAACGAACCAGCAAACTTTTTCAATTTGCCCTTCGGACAAGGCAATGCCTTGTCCCTACATTTGCATTTTTGTAGGGACAACGCACCGCGTTGTCCGAACTATGCACGAATGAACCACCAATCTTTTTGATAGAAATAGCGCACGCCATTATCCAAACGAACCAGCAATTTTTTTCAATTTGCCTGCGGACAAGGCAATGCCTTGTCCCTACATTCGCATCTGATTTTTAGAATTTAACATCACTGGGGCAGGGTGGGGGTTCAGAAGAATTGTGCGAAGTACAACACCCTTTTTTTGACCTTCTGACTGTTGTAACAACGCCCTTCATTGGGCATAAGTTAGAAAGGCGAAATTGAAACGTTGCGCCATTTTTTGTATCAAAAAGTATAGAAAGAGTACAAAATATCTACTAAAAATAAAATGGAAACGACCCAAGTATAGCCAATAAACCAAAGATGGGCTTTGATAAAAGTCTTAAACCAATGTTGGTGATATACCTTTTGGAACGCCAAAAAAACATAAATGCCAAAGGCAAAAAACATCATAACCGCTATCGCACTTGCCAAAGAAAAGGCTGCCCCCCAGACGATAAACATCAGCATCACATAGACGATAGATTGCAGATGCAGCACAAAAATTAGGTGTTCTATAAAAAAATAGCGTTGTCTGATGTATAAAATTTTTAATAACATAGCCAAAAAAGGGAGGGCGAAAATGGTCAGCAGCGGGACATTATTGATGCTTTCGGTCAGAAAGATGGTCAAATCGTTGCGCCCAATTTTCAAGACTTGTGCGGCAGTGAGCCTAAGCAGTGGAGTGCGCTCTTTCGGATTGACTTGTAGCGAGTCGAGCAACTGTTCGGCAGTATAACTTGGTTGTTGTATCCAATATAAGACCTTGCTCATTTCGCCTTCTATTTGGCTTTCGTCAAAAAGGTTAAGTACAAATTTTTGTCCTTTTTTAGCTGCTTCTTGTTGCTTTTTGAGCGAATCTAAAACAAGTTTAGCTATTTCTTTTTGGTTAGAATCGAGCAAGATGGTCTTTTCTTTGCCTTTTGTATCAAGAATTTGGGAAAGGCTATCCGAAAACTCTTGCGAAAATTCTATTTGCGCCTCTTTGGGTATGTTTTTGAAAAGAGAATCTATTTCCGTTTCCTTTTCTAATACGACGCGATTGGCTTTTTTGATGGTTTCTTCCCAAATGGGCATCTGTATTTTGGTGAAAAAGAAGAAAAAAAGCAGGCTGCAAGCCAAATAAAGGCGCACAGGGTGAACATATTGCTGACGCTTTCCCCTGACAAAAGCCCAAGTTAGCTCACCGGGGCGCAAAAGAAAGGAGGGCAGTGTCCGAAAAAATTGAGAGTCGAGATTGAACAGGCTACCTACCAAATCGTGCATCAATTCGCGTAGGGAAGCACGATAGTCTGCATTTTTCTGACCGCATTGCGGACAAAACTTGCTCTCTTGCGGTAGCTCGGCTTGGCAGTTGGGACAGTTTTGAGCTTTTAGGTGCAAATTAGACATAAGGAGCAGGGTAAAAATTGCAAAAGCAAACAAAAAACAAAACCTTTGATAGCCTCTCTTTTTTATGAAAGTGAAAACTATCAAAGGTTTCGCCTCTAAAAGATGGCAGGCGAAGGGCTTATACCGTCGGGGGAGGCGTAGTTGGGTCTTGACTTGCGTCAGGGGTGGCGTTTTGTGCCAATCCCAATTTGGCTTTCAATTCCAAAAGCGAAGCCGAAGTGCTGCCCGAACCCGGTCCTAAGACTTTATCTACTTCGTCTTCTACCGTCTTATTGACTTGTGCAATTTCACCGTAAGATTCGGCTAAGGCTTCCTGCTGGGCTACTTTTTCCTTCATGCGTTCAAGCATGGCTACTGTGCCGCTGGAATCTACCTGCGCTAATTGCTGATTGATTTTTTTGGTAGATTCGCTTACTTTGGCGCGTGCCTTCAATGTGCGAAGCTCATTTTCATAAGAAGAAACTTTGCTTTTGAGCGTCTGAATGTTTTGGTTCATGCGGGCAACGCTTTGCTCGTGCTGCTCGGCTTCCTTGCCTGTGCGGTCGGCAGTGGCTTGTGCCTCTTCTTTTTTACGCAACATCTCCGAAGCCAAGCGGTCGGCTTCGGCAGGCTCTAATTGCCCTGCTTGTGCTTTTTGTAGCAATAAAATAGCTTTTTGCTCATAACTTTTAGACTGCTCTAAGGCTTGCTGATGCTCTCTGCGTGCGCGAATGGCTAAGGCTTTGATTTCGGCTAATCCTTGCAAACTTTTGTCTAAGTCTGTTTTGAGGTCGCGAATGCCTTGTTCGGTCATTTTAATGGGGTCTTCGAGCTTATCGATGGCACTGTGTGCTTCTGCTTTCCCCATGTTGAAAAGTCGTTTGAAGATGCTCATAGTTGTTGGAAAAGGTGATAAAAGGTGAAAAACAAGGAAAGACAAGGCGATTTTGCGCGATTATCTTTGGGAAGAAAACGATTTCGCGCCCCTATGCCATCACAGATAAGTTATTGAAGGCGATAAGTTGGGTAGAATATTCCGCCATCAAGAGTTTGAGCGAATTGATGGAGGCTTCTAATTCGTTCAAATCTAAGTTCTCTATTTGTAAGGTGTCGCGGAAAAGTAGGCGGTTGCCCGAATCATCTAAGCAAAACGCACCATGCACCACTTCGCGGTTCTTTTTGAGCAACTCTCTCAAAACATTGCCTTCTACATTTTTGAGGTCTAAAATAAACTGCTCGATAATCAAGATGGGGTCTTCACAATCAATGACCATATTACGAATACCCTCGTCTTCGTCATTGATGATGAAAAGTTGCTCCTCTGCATCTTCGGCAGTAATATCATAGCCAAGTTCCAAGAGATAATCTCTAACAATCTGAAAATGGTCTTTCATAATAGAAAAAGTTGATAAAGTGTTTAGTTTGGGCTAAGATACGTTTTTTTCTCAAAGCACACAAATTCTTACGCAAAAAAAATAAGACGGTTGTTTTTTTTTCGCCTGCCCTCTTTGTAATTAGGGAAAAAGATTGAAATAAAGACCTATAGCGCGAAGTTCCAGCTTCGCGCTACAACTATCTTCCGACGCAATCAAAAGAAGGCAACGCCTAATAAACCCTAAGGGTCTTCAAGACCCTTAGGGTTTCACTTTCCCAAGAAAATCCAATCGCAAAAATTGTAAAAAAAATGAGAACCAAATCGCCTGAAAATGAGCCTTTTCGAACTTTTTGCGAAAAAAAAGCGAAAAAAAGTTCGAGAAAGATTTGCAGGTTCGAAAAATTGCCGTAACTTTGCACTCGTATTCAGAACGGCAATACAGAAAAGAAAAATAAAACAGAAAAGAAACACTGATAAAGCCAATTTTATAGCGGCTTTTCCGACAGAAAACAGTTTCGAAAGAGACGTTTTAGATAGGAAAAAAGTTATAGAAAAGTCTTTTGAAGCCACAATGCGAGAGTAGCTCAGTTGGTAGAGCGCAACCTTGCCAAGGTTGAGGTCGCGGGTTCGAGCCTCGTCTCTCGCTCAAATGATAAATGTAGCTATAATTTTCGCCTTTTTTAAAGGTTGAAAATATAAAAACAAGACTTTCTACTGTGAAAGTCGGTTGCCGAGATGGTGGAATTGGTAGACACGCAGGACTTAAAATCCTGTCGCCGCAAGGCGGTGCGGGTTCGACCCCCGCTCTTGGTACAAATCCGAAAGCGGAGAGCGAAATGCGGTCTTGGTGTCGGATAATAAGAAAGCGAATGAAAATAACTTTTGTTTTTCAATAGCTTTCAACACAATGCGAGAGTAGCTCAGTTGGTAGAGCGCAACCTTGCCAAGGTTGAGGTCGCGGGTTCGAGCCTCGTCTCTCGCTCAATTTGTTAAGTTAGAAATCAAATTTGCGCGTCAAATTTGGAAACATATAACTTAAACCCTATTCAATATTACATGCAAGCCCTGATTTGATAGTCAGGGCTTTTTTTTTAGGCTGAATATGACGACGTATGAAGTGCGGCTGCCCATTTTTGAAGGGGCTTTTGATTTGCTACTCTTTTTCATAGAGCGCGACGAATTAGATATCCACGATATTCCTATCGCAAAACTAACGCGCGACTTTTTGGACTATATGCACCAATTAGAGAAGATGAACATCGAGTTAGCCAGTCAGTTTGTCTTGGTGGCTGCACAACTGATGCAAATTAAGGCGAAGATGCTTTTGCCACGCCCCAAAATAGATGAAATAGGCAATCCGATAGACCCAAGAGCCGAATTGGTGCAGCAAATTTTGGAGTACAAACGCTTTAAACCCCTGATTGCGCACCTTTCCGATTTGGAAGATATGATGCTTGCACGGCAGGAGCGCGGCAATTTGGAGCAGGAACTGGCACATTGGGCAAAACAGCAGGCGGTAGAATTAGATATGCAAGACATCGACCTCTACAAACTTTTTCGCGCCTATCAGCAGATGATGGAACAGTACGAATCGCGCCAAACGCGCATTAAAAGTATCGTACCCTATCCTTATACTGTAAGCGAACAAAAGGAGCTAATTTTAGAAAAACTAACGACTCAAAAAAGGCTCGCCTTTCAAGATTTGATAGCCGAAAAACCGACGCGCTTTTGGCTGGTCTTTAATCTTTTGGCAATCTTAGAACTGACCCAAATTGGCAAAATCGCCTTAGCCTTCCCCGACGAAATGGCTTTTAATAGCTTTGAAGTAGTCTTGCAGGGCTAACTTTTTTTGGGGCTGTAAAAAGCATACAATAGCCGCCTACTTTTTCAATACGGCTCTTTTGCATTTTTTCATGAAAGCATTTGCTTTTTCTAAAAAAGTCTTACTTTTTTTACACTTTTTAGGGTTTGCGAAGAAAAAAAGCGGAGGAAAAATTTTTTCGTAAGTAAAGATTTATTAACTTTACAGAGGCTCGGATAGGGAAATATTCGCCTTTCAACGGCAAAGACTTTCTTTTCATTTGGAAAAACTACAACTTCACCGAATCATACAACGAGCCAAATTTCTCTATTCCTTTTCAAAACCCTTCAATTCTTTATGAAAACCTTTTTACAACTAAAAGCCCTTATCTGGATGCTTTTCTTAGCTACCATACCCTTTGGGGTTAAGGGGCAATATTGTATACCCAGTCATCCGAGTGGCTGCACCTCAGGCGACGATATCGATAGCTTTACCCTTACAGGTGGAGGGATTAACCATTTAGGAACGGGTTGTAGTGCGGGTGCTTATGGTGATTTTACAGCTTTGGCTGCTCAAACAGGCAACTTGACGGTAGGACAGACCTATAACTTTAACATTACACATGGGTTTAGTGGTCAGTTCGTTAAAATTTGGATTGACTTCAACAACAATGATTCTTTTGAAGATGCAGGGGAACTTTTGTATTCCTCTGCTGCTGGTGCAGGAGCAACTGCCGGCACAATCGCAATACCACTTACTGCAACTCCAACCACAACACGCCTACGAGTGATGACAAGGTGGAACTCTTCCCCCACAAACTCCTGTGACCCCGGAGGAGGTTGGGGTGAAACGCACGACTATACAGTAAATATTGTCGTACCTCTACCCTACACCATCAATGCCCCTGCGAACAATGCGACAGGTGTTTTGCCTACTTTGAGCCAGTTGCAAATCACGATGAACAACGGCACTGCAACGGCAGGAACGGGCTTTTTACGCATCTTCCGCGTTTCGGATAACGTAGAAGTAGCGGCAATAAATGTGGCTTCGGCTACGATTGTGGGCGGTGCGGTTACTTTCCCTAATAGTACTGTTTTAGAATGTAACACACAATATTACGTTTTGATAGATAACGGTGCTATCGATAACGGTGGCTCTTTTACGGGGATTACCTCTAATACCGCTTGGCGATTCACTACAGGGGCTGCGCCTACAAGTGCTTTGGTTTCTTCTTATGGTTTTCAAGCCATTTCAGGTGGCGCAGGTGCGTATGTGCAAATAGTGGGGGGGAATACTATGACTACTATCCAAACTGATGACCAAATTACGACAGCACAACCCATTGGCTTTACCTTTTTCTATGAAAATGTGCCTTTTACGCAATTTAGAGCTTCTTCTAACGGGTTTATCTCTTTCAACCCCTTATTGAGTAACTTTTTTGCATTTAACGATTTGGCTTCTAACCCTGTGGGAGGACAACGCCGTCCTTTTATAGCCCCTTTATGGGACGACCTTTCTGGAGCTGGTGGTACTGCTCTTTACCAAACAACGGGTACTGCACCTAACCGTGTTTGTACGATAGAGTTTAGGAACTGGCGTTGGCAGTATGGCGCAACAGCAGCAGGTATTTCTTTTCAGGTCAAACTCTATGAAACAACAAATGTGATAGAGTTTATTTACCGTCAACAAGCGGGAGCTTTGAGTGCGCCTACAGCTTCTATTGGTTTGGGTAGTGGTACGAACTCGGTCTATTTATCTCTAAATAACTCTGGCACGTCCCCTACGGCAAGTTCTACGGTTAACACCACTAATATATCTACCAAACCTGCTACGGGTCAGATTTATCGCTTTACGCCCGGTCCTGTGGGAGCGTCTATTATCGCGCTTTCTCCTGCCGACAATAGCACAGGCATTAATCCTACTACAAATTTGAGCATCACCTACAATTACCCCATGCAGGTGGGTACAGGTAATATCACGATTCACCGCGTTTCGGATAATAGCGTAGTGGAAACGATTGATGTAACCAGCGGTCAGGTAGTTGTCAATGGCAATGTCATCACGATAGACCCCAGCGTAACGCTTCCTTTGGATACGGATTTGTACGTCAATATGCCCGCAGGTGCGTTCCAAAGCTGTAATAGCGTCCCTTCGGCTGCCGTTTCGGGCAATAGCACGTGGAATTTCCGCACCCTTACGCCTGATGCAGATAGTCAGGTGGAAACACCTGCAACACAGGTGGTGGCAGGCAATATGAATATCGGCAGCACCAAGAACGTCCTTAATATTGGCATCGAAGATGTGGGTACGACTGACGGACTTCCTACTGTTATCACAGGCGTAACGGTGAACTTATCAGGTGGTAGCATCTTAGACCTTACTTCGGCACTAACAGGGGCGCAGTTGCGCTTGAACGCTACAAATATAGCTTCAACGGCTACTATCAACGCAGGCAGTATCGTCTTTACAATTCCAGCAGGCAACTTATCTGTGGCAGACGCAAGCACCGCAACGCTTTCTGTTTTCGTTACAGGTCTGAATGACAATACCTTAGATGGTCTTAACTTCTCTTTAGATGTGGCAGCCGTACATGGCTTCACTACCGATGCTTTTAGTTCGGGTCTTTTGGCTAATACCGTAGGCGCGGTTTCAGGCAACTTGCAGACGTTTGTAATCTCTACTGGTGGTGGTGGCGTTCAGCCTCCGGGTACACCGCTTAATTTTACGGCTGTTGCACAAGGTACAAATAGTATCTTGCTTACTTGGGGTGCAGCCTTTGGCGCAACTTCATACAACTTGTATGCAACGGCTATCCCTGGTGGTGTAGAGAGTCTTATTTTTAGTGGCAACGCACTTACTTATTTACACACAGACTTAGTGGCAGACGGACGTTATACCTATCGCTTGCAAGCCACTAACAGTGGCGGCGGCTCGTCTTCTGTTTATGCGAATGAATACACGTATCCTGAAATTCCCGAAGTTACGATTTTGGACAATGCGTGTATGAATGGTTCGGGTCAGATTCGTGCGCAAGGTACACATGTGAGTGGCAAATTCCGTTGGTATGTTTCTGAAACAGCCACGATGCCTATCATGAACGGCTCAATTCCCTATGGTGATGCCGTTTATACTACTCCTGCACTTTCTGATGCTACCGTTTTCTATGTTTCTGCTTTTGGTCAGAAATATGAAAGTGCGCGTGTTCCTGCCCCTATTACGATTAAGCCTACGCCAAATGCAGTTCTTTTAGGCGAGAGTGTTCGTCTTTCTTGTGAAAGCAGCGTTGTTTTAGAAGCAGAAGCGGTGCAGAACGCAGTTTATAATTGGTTCTTAAATGATAGATACCTCACTACTACCAACTTGCCTTCGTTAGGTGCAACTTCTACTGGCTTATATCGTGTAGAAGTGAGTCTAAATGGCTGTACGGCACTTTCAAATGCAGTTCAAGTTAGAACTAACTACAAGCCCACTGCATTGATAGAAGAAGGCACAACGGCAGTTTTCTGTGAAATGGGTTCGCTTTCAGCGCGTGAGGTAGCAGGTGGTAGTTATGAATGGCTACTCAATGATGCCGTAGTAGGAACGGAGCGTACTTTGTCGGTAAGTGCTTCGGGTGCTTATAGGGTGCGTGTAACGCAAAATGGTTGCGTCAATGAATCACAGGCAATTCAGGTTACACTTAACACTTTCCCCGAAAATATTACCCTTCAAATTTCAGACAATAACATTTGCGAAGGTGAAACTGCGCTACTTACCGCTTCTGCCTCCAATGCCAACATTCGTTACGAATGGGTCAAAGATGGCAGAGTGTTCCGAATCACCTCAAGCAACACTTTGGAAGTAACTGAAAGTGGTAATTATTCGGTGCGTCTTTCTTATCTCACTTCGGCTACTTGTAATAAGACTTCCGCAAGCAGTGTAAATTTGGTCAATAACCCTACGCCTACTGCACGTCTTCGTCAGGAAGGAACAGAATTAGCATTGCGTTTGCAAGCTCCTGCAAGCAGCATTACTTGGTTCTTTGAAGGAACAGAACAGCCTTCTTTTGCCAACCAAGAGCGCATCACGCCTACACAGTCGGGTAGCTATAAAGCCCTTGTTACCTACCAAAGTGGTTGTAGCATCGAATCAAACGGCGAGCGTTATGTGATGATTACGACAGGCGAGGAGGAAACGCCGATTGCAGGCTTTGCCATCTATCCAAACCCTGCCCGTGAAGTCTTGTTTGTACGCTTAGGTGAAGCCTTCCAAAACGGTCAGGCGCAGGTACAACTCATAGACGTTACAGGACGCAGCCTCTACAATCAGACCGTAGGAACGGAGTCTTTCCAAATTCCGATGGCAGATTTGGCTTTGGGTAGCTATATCCTACAAATTCAAGTAGGTGAAACCCTTATCGTCCGCCAGATTGTAAAAGAATAAGTTTTTCATAGTTGTAGTTTTGTTTTTTTGTTTTCATTTCACTTCAAAGCAACCCTACCTTGTGGGGTTGCTTTTTTAATGCCCTTTTCAGGAGCTACCTGCCTGCTAAAAAGTAGAAGAAAAGCCAAACTATAATTTCCATTTTGGTCTATCCTTTTCTAAAATTCACCAGAGCGATAGGGCGTTTTGTCGGTTTTGGAATAGTTATTGATAACTTTGCAAGCAAACGCACGATTAAACCGAAGTCATTTACTTTTTATTCTCTTCAACGACATGAAACGACCCTTTTATACTACCTTTCTAATCCTACTAACGACCCTCTTCACCCTCTCGCTTTCGGCACAGCAAGACCCACGCGCAAAGGCGACGCTCGATGCCATGAGTGTAAAGTACCAAAAAATGCCTGCCTTTAAAGCGGCTTTCGCTTCGCATTTGGTTAGTAAAGGCGAAAAAATAGAGGAAACACTCAAAGGCGAAATTACGGTCAAGGGCGATAAGTACCGCCTACTTTTAGAAGGACAAGAAATTTTCAACGACCACAAAACGGTTTGGAACTACATCAAAGAAAGCAACGAAGTAACCATTACCCATTACGACGAATCGGACGGACTGAATCCTACCGAAATTTTCTCTATGTATAAAAAAGGTTACAAGTATCTTTTTGTAGAAGAAAAGGTAATGGCAGGAAAGGCACACGAAATCATCGAATTAGTGCCTGATAACAAAGACCTTAGCTTTTTCAAAGTCCGTTTGGCAATAGATAAAAAAAGCAAGACCCTGCACAGTTGGGAAGTCTTCGAAAAGACAGGCAGACGCTATCGCTACGAAATCACCAACTTTACGACCAATGTCGAGGTCAAGGATAGTTATTTTCAGTTTAATGTAGCCAACTATCCAAAAGTAGAAGTCATTGATTTGCGATAAAGCCCTGCGATAAAAGATGGTCTTTTTAAGAAGCCAAAAAATATAATTTGGTTTGTCCTACTAAAAGCAAGTTTTTACAGAATTATCTTAGTTCGTCTTTCCAAAAAGGCGAACTTTTTTTTGTGCTTGGGGGTTGTTTCTACGATTTTCTCTTTCTAATTTTGCACTCGAATCGCGATAAGCCACTCTTTTTTAGGCGGCTTCGCCTTTCTTTTACCTCTAAAAGTAGCCCTTGTATGGAACTTAGCTGGAAAGAAATCTTCTCGGTTTCGCTTATCTTGTTTTCGGTAATTGATATTTTAGGCTCGATACCGATTATTATCGACCTGCGCAAAAAGAATGGCGGCATGTTGGCAGCTGGAAAAGCGACCATTGTGGCGGGTGCTTTGATGTTTGTTTTTCTCTTTATCGGGCAGGAAATTTTAGGGCTTTTCGGCATCGATGTCGCTTCCTTTGCTATTGCAGGGGCAATTATTATGTTGCTTTTGGGCATGGAAATGGTCTTGGGCATCGATATTTTTAAATCCGACCCTGCCGATTCGCGCACTTCGGCAATCGTGCCTTTGGCGTTTCCGCTTATTGCGGGGGCAGGTACGATGACAACCCTCATTTCTTTGCGTGCCGAATACAATCAGGGCAGCGTCTTGATAGGTATAATCTTGAATTTAGTGATTATTTATATTGTTTTGAAGGGCAGTGTTTGGATAGAAAAACAACTGGGGCAGGCGGGTGCAAATGTCTTGCGCAAAGTTTTTGGCATTATCCTTTTAGCCATTGCCATCAAACTTTTAAAGACCAATTTACCCATTTCAGTTTCCTAATTCAACGGCACAAATAGGGGCAAGACCTGACATTTTCCACTTTTTAGCGCAAAAAGGCTTGCCCCATTTTTTCTTTTCCTGTGTTAAAATTTTTTTCGCATTTGGAAAAAATCTCTCTTTTTTTGTAGGGACAAGGCATTGCCTTGTCCTATGCCCCAAAACCCTAAGGGTCTTCAAGACCCTTAGGGTTTAAGTCCAAATTTTATTTCGTTAGAAAGTTGATAAGATAAGGCTTTTATAGAAGCGAAGATGTTTATTATGCTTATTGGGCAGCTTTTAAAATCCCTGCTACGATAGGTTTTAAGCCACTTACCGTAAATTCCACAGCCACAACCATTACGATAAGTCCCATCAGGCGCATCAAAATTTTATTGCCCGTATCGCCCAAAGCCTGCGAAATTTTGCCCGATGCCAACAAGACCAATAAAGTAATGAGCGAAACAAAAAACATGACTCCTATTAGCACCGCTTTCAAAGCAAAAGAATGGGCATCTTGCATCAAGACAATAGAATTAGTGATAGCACCCGGACCGCAAATCATAGGAATTGCCAAAGGGGTGATAGAAATGTCCGTTACATAAGCCTTCGCGTCTTCGTCTTGCATTTTGGTACGAATTAGACGCGCCTGCAACATATCATAACCCATCATAAAGAAAATAATACCGCCCACTACGCGAAAACTTGCGACCGAAATTCCGAAAAATTCAAAAAGCAAATTGCCCGAAAAGGCAAATCCGACCATCGTAAAAAAGGCAGTAACGAGGGCTTTCGTGGCTGTGGCACTGCGCTGCTGCGAGGTTAGGTTGCTGGTCATGGTCATAAAGACAGGCATGACCCCCAAAGGGTTGATGATAGTAAAAAAAGTAGTGAAACAGAGCAAACCAAATTTGATGAGTTCTTCCATATTCAAGGAGCGTGATTGTAAAAAGCGTGAAATGTTATATCTTTAAATGCAAAAACTATTTGCCGTCATAAGAACTGCCCTTGGGGTTGAAGGCTTGTTCTATTCCATTGCCTAAAAGATTAAAGGCTAAAACTAAAATGGCGATACAAAAACTCGGCAAAATGATAAGATGCCAACTATTGCTTGTGCCGATGGCATTGTAGCCCTCATGCACCATCATGCCCCAAGAGGGCGTGTCTGGCTCTACGCCTAAGCCCAAAAAGCTAAGTCCTGCTTCTATGAGAATGGCAGAGGCGAAGTTGGTGCTTGCCGTTACGATAATTGCACCCAACATATTGGGCAAAATATGCCGCAAGATGATGCGAAAGTTGCCCAAACCGAAAGCACGTGCAGCCTCCACAAAAGGCTTTTCCTTAATTGCCAAGACCTGACCGCGCACTACACGCGCCACATCTACCCAAGTGGTAAGACCAACGGCTACAAAGATAACCCAAATCCCTTTGCTACCCAAAGTAATGGCTATCGCAATCACGAGCATAATACTTGGAATAGACCAGATGACGGTCATAAACCACGAAATAAGCGCATCTACCCAGCCACCAAAAAAGCCCGAAGCCGCTCCCAAGGCGATACCTACCAAAAGAGAAATTAGCACTGCCAAGCCCCCAATGAGTAGCGACACACGCGTACCATAAAGCAGGCGGCTCAACATATCGCGCCCCGAGCGGTCTGTACCCAGCCAATACGTAACCTGACTTACCTGTTGTTCTTCAAATTTTTGCCTGACTTCGGCTAAGGTAGTTTTTTGTAGGCGGTCGGAAACGTCTATAAAGAAAATGCTATCGCCTTTGCGCATATAATTGCGCTGACTTCCAAGTGTGTGTTGCGTACTTTTTCCTACCAAAAGCGGCTCTACTGCCTCTACTAAGGGCAGACCCAAAGCGCGTCTTTCTCTGCCATAAGGCGTAAAATAAAGTGTATCGTCCTCAATGCCATACTCTTTGATAGGCGTGATGGTGTAATGACTTTCTTCGCCCAAATAGATACTTTCTATAAAAGAGGTTTCTTCTATTGCTAAATGTTTGCGGAATTTGAGTAGTGTAACATTGAAAAAAGGCGGTTGTTTGCGAATTTCGGCTGCCCCCTGATTTGCCTTCGGAGTAGGGTCAGGCATAATCAAATGACCAGACATCGCAACCCAAACCGACAAGAGAACCACTACCAACCCAAAAACAGCAGGCTTGTTTTTAAAAAAACGTTTGCGAATGTAATAATACGGACTCGAAGGCGCAGAGTTGGTCTTGATGGTATTCATGGGCAAGGGCGAAAAATGCAGCAGAAAGATAGCACAAAAGTAACCAAATTCAAGATATAAAGCCAAAAAAAGCCTCACTTTGCCATAACTTTACCCTTTACTTTGCTTATAGTGGCGGTTTTTCCACACAAATTGCGGCTCTATGGGCAGCAAAAGCCCCACCAAGCCAAAAAAGAGTACATAGAGGCTATACACAATTTGCAAGGATAAGACGTTTTTCCAAAAAGAAAGACTCGAAATAGGGCTTTCTAAAAAAACGACTACCTTTTTAATGAAAATCGCTTCCGAAAATAACTTGCAGGCTGCTAAAATAGGAAAAAAATACAACCAAAAGTGAGGCACTGCTGTTTTATTTTCTATCCAAAACATAAAAAAAATAAAAAAAACAAAGCCATTTGCCAAAAAAAGAAGGTGAAAGAAAAATAGAAAACTCGCTATCAAGGCATTGCCCTTGTGTTGGGTGCTGCGCCACTTACTAAGCCACCTTTTGCGCTGCCAAAAGAACGCTCGCCAAGTATTTTGTGGGCTTGTCTGTACAATCATTTCTTTGTTTTTTACAAAAAAAATCACATTTTCAGGCTTAAAATAAGCATCAATACTTTGTAGCAAAAATTGGTCATCTCCCGAAGCAAGGTGCGCATTTTGCGCATAGCCCCCTACGGCTACAAAGGCTGCTTTGCGGTAGGAAAGGTTTGCGCCATTGCTCATCGTGAGTGTGTGGCGTGCCAAACTGACTGCACCCACGCCTATCAAAACGGCAAATTCCAACGCCTGCCAATGGGCAAAAGTACCCGAAAGAGGCGCGAAGCGCACCGCCGCCGAAAGTGCCTGCGCCTTCGGATTTTGTGCATAATAGGCGGCGAAATGGCTTATCCACTGCTGCCCCAACCTGCAATCTGCGTCTGTGGTCAAAATATAATCGCCTTTTGCCTGCTTTACACCCCAAGTGAGGGCATTTTTTTTGCCTTCGCCAATGGAAAAGTTTGGGTCTTTTTGTCGATATTCCTTTTCTAATTCAGCCAAATCTAAAAGTATAAAATTTGTTTTATGTTCTAATTTTTGAGCTGCTATCCATTCTTTGAGCCAAATTTCACCCCCATCATCAGAAAAATCATTGATAAAAATAACCTCAAAATGAGAAGTAGGATAGGTCTGTTTTTTCAAATCTTCTGCCAAAAGAGGAAGGTTTGAAATTTCATTCCGAAAAGGGACTAAGATAGAAAGTAGGGGAATTTCCTTTGAAAAAGCCTCATTTTCAGATGACTCTGCCTTTTTTATTGGTTCTAATTTTGCCATAAAAAGAGGCGCGATTTCGAAAGTCGGAATCGCGCTCCAAATTTTGCTGGCGTATAAAAGGGCTATCCCATAAAAAACAACCAACGGGACAAAACAAAAAGCACAGACTAAGGCTGCATTTTCTACAAAAGAGTAGAGCATCATAGGTTAAAGTAGAAAATATTTTTTACTAACTAAAAGTGCAATTAGTAAAACATTATCATAGACCAATACTTGCCCTTTCGCGCCGCGCCCACAAATTTTACATTCGGGTCCATCATACGCATGCACTGTGGCGGGGTCATTTTCCAACCGTGAAAGGCTTTTTCTATTTCTTCGAAGCGATAGGAAAGATTTTCATAGACTTTGGACGTGCTAATGCCCTCATTTTTAAGCCTTGCAGCGGTACTCATGCCGCCTGCGTCGCTGGTCATGCCGTCGGTTTCGGCAAGTTTGAGGACTAAGATTTTCGAGGCTTTCGCCCCCCCTTCGCTCCATTCTACTGCCTTAGAGGGCGGGAAATAGCGTCCGCCACAGTTGCAGCCTTTCGAGCGCAGTTCATTGACCATTTCTAAAAACTTGCGTGCAAATTCGGCATCTTCTTCTTTGGGTTGCTCCACTATTTTTTCGGGTTTTTCCTTGATAGGTTCTTCTTCTATCGGAATTTCGGAGGGCGGCAAATCGTTATCTTTTTCAAATTTGAGGATAGTTTCCTTCAAATCGTCGGTAGTGCCTAAGTCGTCCTCCCAAGTTTTGAGCTTGACATCGAAGCAGTTGAAGTGGTTTTCATTTCGCTCTGCCCCGCGTCCTTCTATAAAATCTGCCATCTTGACGCTATTGGGTAGGCGCGGAAAATGCACCTCGCAGGTAAAAACATCACCTTTGCGCGAAGAAAAAGACTTGCTCACCGCCGTAGAAAGGGCAGCAAGCTGCACGCGCCCATTGATGGCGATATTTTTAATTTCTATCATATCGAAGGCTTCGGAAGGTTTGGCGGTATTTTTTAGAAACCAAGCCAAATCCATTTTCGGACCATAAAAGGTAGCCGAGCCGTAGTCGTAGGTAGAAACATAGCGAAAGTAAAAAATTGTCCTATCCGAAGTATAACTAATCTTATCTAAAATATACTTATCCTGCCACTTTCGGTAGGAAGGTTTGTAGTCGGTGTAATCGGTCTTTTGCGCCCAAGTTGTGGGCAGGGTTGCCATTGTGAGCCATAGAAATTGAAACAAAAACAAGATAAAAAAGGTGGCAAAAGGCGATTTTTTAGGCGAAGAATAGGAAAGACCTTGCTGCCAAGAGGCTGATAAGAAGGAAAGATAGGTAGCCTTCGTTTTATGCGTGGGTGTAAGATTTTTCATTGTTTTGCAAAGAAAATAAGGAAAGGATAGTTTTTTGGGTAGGATAAAGAAGCAGTGCCACCAAGTTGCGCATAGGTCGGGGAGTTAGATGTTGTTCCAAGCCCTATCAGCACTATAACGCAAAAGTGCGTCTTAGGCTTGCATGAGGGCTTCAATTTTATTGAGAAGGGCTTGTAAAGGTTTTCTACAAAAAAAAGACGCGCCTTTTACACAGAAAAGGCTTCCGACCTATCGCATAATAGACCTACCCTTTTGAAAGCCACTCAGGACAAAATCCAAACTCGGATACAAACTTAATACAAAAATAACGTTTTGGCGGCTATTTAAGCTACAAATTCTATGCAAGTATGCCGCAAAAAGCAGAGAAGTAGGCTTTTATTCTCTTTTTACGAAAAAAACGCGCCTTTTGTGCTACCTTTACAATAAAATCCTTTTGGGGGCGTTTCCAAAAGAAAACCTCCCTAAGAAGTTTTGATGAAAAGAGGGCTTGTTCCCACATTTATACCTCTTGGCTTGTCCTTTTTTTGATTTGTCCTTTGTTTTAGATGTTTTAGATTGCGCCCACTGATTGAGCAGTGACGTTAAATTCTAAAAATTAGATGCAAATGTAGGGACAAGGTATTGCCTTTTCCGTAGTGAGATTGAAATAAAAAAGGAATGAACCCCACCCTGCCCTCCCCCAAAGGGAGGGTTTCAAAACCAAATTTTATTTCGTGTCAAATTTGACAAAACAAGACTTTTTATAGAACTTAACATTGCTACCGATTAAGGGTGCAGTAAGTACAAGTTCCCGATTAGGCACAATTTGGGGAACGCACTTGGGGAGTAGGATAAGAAAACAAAAGCCTCTCAAAAGCTTTTCGCAAGCCTTTATTGATGTCTGCAAAGACATTCTTTCAACAAAAGCGACCAAATTTCTTAATAGACCCTAAAAAAAGTGAAAGTTTTTTAGCGAGAGCCTTGTATTTTCGCTTTTCTTTCCCTATTATTGCTTTCCAAGTAGAAATTATTTTTGTAATTTTGCGCTATTGGAAATCTTTTAGAAACCTTAGTAGAACTCTTTAGACCGACCATTAGGTTTTGAAATTCTTATGATGCCTCATCAACAAGATTATAGTTTTGGAAAAGAACCTTCTATCATCAAAGTCATTGGTGTAGGAGGCGGCGGGGGAAATGCGGTCAGTTACATGTACACGCAAGGTATTCGCGGCGTGGATTTTTTCATTTGTAATACTGATATTCAAGCCTTAGATTTAAGCCCCGTTCCTAATAAAGTGCAGATTGGCAAAAATCTAACACAAGGCTTAGGTGCAGGTGCAAATCCCGAACGCGGTAGAAGTGCTGCCTTCGAAAGCAAAGACGAAATTCGCAATATCTTGGGCAAAAATACCAAGATGCTTTTCATTACCGCAGGTATGGGCGGCGGAACAGGAACAGGCGCAGCCCCTGTGATTGCTGAAATCGCCAAAGAACTCGGCGTGCTTACCGTTGGTATCGTTACCGCTCCTTTTTCTTTTGAAGGCAAGCCCAAACGCCAACGCGCACAAGAGGGCATCGATACCCTACGCGAACATTGCGATACCGTTCTGGTCATTCTAAACGACCGCCTGCGCGAGGTTTTCGGAAAAGCCTCCATGCGCGAAGCCTTCCGACAAGCCGACAATGTCTTGCTTAAAGCGGCGAAATCTATTGCCGAAATTATTACCGTTTCAGGCAACATCAACGTCGACTTTGAAGACGTGAGAACCGTTATGCAAAATGCAGGAGCAGCCGTCATGGGTTCTGCCACTGCCGAAGGCGAAAATAGAGCGCGTAGAGCTGCCGAAGGTGCTATTTCTTCGCCTTTGCTCAACAATACCAATATCTTTGGTGCAAAATACATCTTGCTTAGTATCGTGGTTGGAAACGACGAGGAGTTTCAGATGGACGAATTGGAGGAAATCACCGAATATATCCAAGAGCAGGCAGGTGAAGAGGCTGAAATTATCTTCGGACAAGCCGTAGATGAGGAGTTGGGCGATAGCATCAGCGTTACCATCATTGCCACAGGCTTCGAAGCCAAGCAGGATATTCCCCTCGAAACGCCAGAACGTCGTGTCTATGATTTGATGACCAATAAGCGCGTCAAGAATAGAATTGATGTCAAAGATGAGGAGGACGAAGAAGATTTTTTCGACAGTCGCAATAAGGCACGCGCCGAAGTTGCGAAAGAACCCGAAACCGCAGCACCTACAACGCCCAAAATCGAGCCTGTCGCGCCCATTGTGCCAACCAAGCCCGATAAAATCATCTTTCAGCTCGAAGACGATTACAACAACGAACCCAATTATGAGTCGGAAAGGTTAAAAAAAAAAGATGGACTGACATCTAACCTCGCTTCTAATGGTGCGTCAGCCCCCCTCAACGGCGTAGCAGGGCAGAACTTGTACGGACAAGGCTATAAACCTACTCCCGTACCGCCGCCCTACCCCTATGCTTCTCAATCGATTAAGAGTGTGAATGAATATTCGCCCGAAGAATTGCAGGAGCGCAAGGAAACGCCCGCTTATATCCGCAAAAATATCCAATTAAAGGATATTGCCAGAGATGAAAAGGGGCAGGAATAGTGTCAGGCATCTAAAAAGTATCTAAAAGGTAATTAAAAGATATTAGGGTTTTCTAAAATTTCCTACAAAAATCTCTAACTAAGCCCTATGCTTGGTTAGAGATTTTTTATTGACTGCAAAAAACTTTATCTTTGGGATAAGGTTTTGGTAGGGGCAAGACTGTTTCAAAGCCCCATTTAAGGCTCTATTTCTATTCAATCTTCTTGTTCAAGTCAGATATACACCTTTCCCACACTATCCTATTTTCTTATGTTTTCGAATCTGTATTTTCTTCTTTTTCTAACTCTAACTTACATGGCGTTTTCCGCTCCTTTGTCTGCACAAAAAGACTTACAACCCTATCAAATTTTTAATAAAAAAGGGGAAAAAGTAACCTACCAAGATTTGCTCGCAGCAGCAGAAAGGCAGGACATTGTCCTCTTTGGCGAACTGCACAATGACCCTATTGCGCATTGGTTACAACTTTGCCTAACCCAAGATTTGCATGCCAAAAAGGGCAGTGATTTGATATTGGCGGCTGAAATGTTTGAAACAGATAATCAGTTACTTTTAGACGAATACTTGCAGGGTAGTATAGCCGAAAAGAATTTTGAGGCAGAAGCACGTCTTTGGAACAATTACCAAACCGACTACAAACCCTTGATAAGTTTTGCAAAAGATAAAAATTTGAAAGTAGTTGCTTCAAATGTGCCACGCCGTTATGCGGCTCTTGTTGCCAAAGAAGGGGTTACAACTTTGGAAAATCTTTCAAAAGAAGCCAAAAGCTTACTTCCCCCTCTGCCTTTTCCCCTCGACTATGACTTGCCTTCTTATGCCAATATGCGCCAAATGATGGGCGCACATGCAGGGGAAAAAGCCAACTTTTTTATTGCAGCCCAAGCCCTTAAAGATGCAAGCATGGCGCATCAGATTTTGAATCATTATGAAAAAGGCAAGCTCGTCTTGCATTTCAACGGCGCGTATCATTCCGACAAAAGAGAAGGAATTGTATGGTATTTAGAAAAATATCAACAAGAAAAGTCTAAAAAGAGCTTAGAAATACTCACTATTTCTACCGTCTTGCAAAAAGACCTCGCCACGCTTTCGCAAGAGGCAATGGGCGTTGCCGATTTTATCATTGTGGTAGATGAACGCCTAACACGCACTTATTAGTTTTACTAAAAAGTCTGTTTTTTGCTTCAATAGTCATATCTTTATCGTCATAAATATTACCTAATGCCAAATTTCTCGCTTTTTGGAAAAAACGCCTTAGTCTGTGGTAGCACACAAGGCATTGGAAAAGCCGCTGCAATCGCCTTAGCCGAATTAGGGGCAAATGTGGTCTTGATGGCTCGCAATGCGCAAGCCTTAGCGCAGGTCTGTGAACAGCTCCCTTTGGTGAGTGAAGGGCAGGGGCATGCCTATGTGGTTGCCGATTTTACCGACCTCGAAACCCTAAAAAATGCCTTAAAAGAGCCTATTTTCCAGGCTAAAAAAATTCACATTCTTATCAATAATACGGGCGGTCCCGCGCCTAATTTAGCGCATCAGGCGCAGGCAGAGGCTTTTCGTACTGCCTTCGAGCAGCATCTTATTGCCAATCAGACCTTAGTGCAGGCTTTGGTAGAAGGCATGAAAAGTGAGGGCTATGGCAGGATTATCAACGTCATTTCTACCAGTGTCAAGCAGCCCATTTATGGTTTAGGCGTTTCGAATACAATACGGGCAGCGGTAGCAAATTGGGCAAAAACGCTCTCTTTGGAATTGGGACAATTTGGCATTACGGTCAATAATCTGCTTCCCGGCATGACTGAAACGGCGCGTTTGGAGGCGATTATTGCCAATAACGAAGCCAAAACAGGGCGAACACGCGCCGAAGTAGTGGCTGAAATGACGGCAACTATTCCTGCCGCGCGTTTTGGAAAAGCGCAGGAAATAGGAGCGGCGATTGCATTTTTGGCATCACCAGCGGCTGCCTACATCAATGGCATCAATTTGCCTGTAGATGGGGGCAGAACGGCTTGTTTGTAGGCGAAATTGAGTAGTGTTAAGTTCTAAAAAATTAGACGCGAATGTATTAAAAAACTGTCTTTTCCGAAGTTAGACGAAAATAAAAACGAGTTTTAAGGCTCTAAAAAGGGTTTAAGTCAAATTTTATTTCGTTTTCAATTTGACAAAACTTTGACAAAACTTTGATAAAATAGGGCTTTTTACAGAACTTAACATTACTACGACAAAGGTCTTTTGTTGTGGGTGTTTGAGGTTTTAAAATCTACCTTTCCCACCACTTCGCGAATGTTTTGAGAGAGTCTAAGGATACTTTTTCGCCTATGATAGGGGTAAGCAGGGGAAAGGGCTGTTCTCGCGCTTCATTTAGGGCTGTTATTTTTTGCAAAGGCTCGTCCCAAGCGTGATTTGCCAGTGGGAATTTAGAAGAATGGACGGGAAAGAGGGCTTTTGCGTTTAGGTCTTGCGCCGCTTGCAAGACTTCGTCGGGCATTAGGTGAATGTACTTCCAACTTTTATCGTATTGCCCATTTTCTAAAATTACCAAATCAAATGCGCCAAATTTTTCGCCAATGTGCTTGAAGTGCTTGCCATAACCACTATCGCCACCTATCAAAATTTGTTTAGTGGGCGTTTGAAGGACAAAGGCTGTCCATAAAGAGGGATTGCGCTTGAAACCCCTACCCGAAAAATGGCGTGTAGGCACAAGATGCGTCGTAAATCCAGCGTCTAAGGCGATTGTATCATACCAATCGCCCTCATAGATTTTGGCAGTTTCGAAGCCCCAATGCTCAAAATGCGCACCTACGCCCAAGCCGCAGATAATTTTTTTTATCTTCGGTTTTAATTCAATAAGGGTTTCATAGTCTAAATGGTCCCAATGGTCGTGAGAAATAAATAAGTAGTCAATTTCGGGCATATCGGCTGCCGAATACCTATCTGTACCTGCAAAGGCTTTGACGCTAAATGAAAATGGCGAGGCAAAACCACTAAAAACGGGGTCTACTAAGATTTTTTTGCCTTCTACTTGCATAAAATAAGAAGAATGTCCGAACCAGACCAAAATATTTTCATCTTTGTCTAATTCAAATAAGTTAGTTTTGGTAGAAGGAAGAGGGGCAGAAGGCGAAATGCGCTCGCGTTTGGAAAAGAAAAATTCGTATAAAATACCTGCATAACTTGCCTCCTCGCTTAGGGCAGGCGTAGCTTCTAAGTTCTGAAATTCGCCGTCTTTGTAGTTGGAAGAGCGTTCGAGGCGTTCTAAATGCGCTCCTGTGGGTAGCTTTCCAAACTTATCTTGGCGTAGAAATAGCGTTGTGGCAAGGGTAAGCATCATAAAAAGGAATAAGAGCGTGTATAAAATTCTTTTGAAAAAGCGAAATCGTGTGCTTTTTGTTTTGGGGGAGGGCTGGTTTTTGTAAAACATTAGGTAGAAGATAAGTTGTAAATAAAAAAATAATTTTTAATTTTTAAAAAAAAGTATTGTAATTTTAACTATTTAGAATATTTTTTGTAGTCGATATCGATAATATTAGTTATTTCTTTAGCACGATGTTCATTAAATCTGATATGAACAGACCACATTTTATTATTTTTTTTGTTGAGAAAGTCTAAATCAATATCTGGATTAACAATGAAGCCTTCAAAAATGATTCTCCTTGTATGCGAACCTCTATTTTTTGTCCATAGTTCTAATTTTGAAAAGGTCTTTTTTAAGATTTTGTATTTATCATCATTAAAGTTATTATTCCAGTCTGGTTTCGGGTATTTCGCAAATCTATAGTGATTTTCAGTACAATAAAATACAAGTATATCTTTTCTATTAGCGACTTTAGCATATTTGTTATGACTGTCTACATTGTAGTAATCATCAAAAATGATAATAGTTGATATTTTTCTTGGAATAGAAAATAAATCATCAAAAAACTTATCTGTTTCTGCATCATCACGAAAATCAATCTCATCGACACTAAGCGTAAATGGGTGCAAAATAGCTAAATTTATAACTAACCAATGATAGTTTGGTTTTTGTTGTTGAGATAAAACAGCAATCTTATTATTTGTAGCTTGTTGTATTGATTCACTTGGCTTTTCAAAAGCTATTGTTATTAAAACATTAGATTTATGAATGTTATAAAGTCTAATAAATTCTTCTTCAAAAGAACTTGTTTCCTCTGTACTTGCATAATTGACTGCTAGTTTTTTTTCTCTCAAATTGTTTAATTTGGTTAAAAATCTCTGATATAGTTCTTTACTAACCTTACCTTCCAGAAAGGATAGCAACCTTTTAGAAAATAAAAAAATGGAGTTTTTATTCTCTAAAATAGCCTTTACCATACTTTCAGGGTCGTTACTTTCCTCTTTATAGTTAAGGTAATTCACAAGGATGTCCTCATAAAGTAATATGTGCATAACTTAGTCAATTAATTGGAATGCTAAATTGAATGAAATATCAAAAAAACCATCAGGGAAAGCAGGAGATAATTCACCTGTTTTAGCATTTATCTCATGCTTAGATTTAATCATATTTTTCTCATCTTTCCTGAAATAATGAATTGAAACATCATCAGGTGTAATGTCAAATTTTTTGGTTTTTACCAAAATCTGTAACATTCTGATAATGTGTTCGCTATGTGTCTCAATGAAATACACGTTATTATTTCCAATGCTTAATAAGGTTTCAATAAACTTGGCTTGTAAGCGCGGGTGCAAGTGAACTTCGGGTTGTTCTATTAGAAGAGTTTCGCCTTTATTGGTTAATCCATTTAAACGGCTTTGTTTTGTGAGGTTTTCGGAAATGAGTGCTTGCGCAAAAATAGGCATTTGCAAAGAAACACCAAATCCGACATCTTTGATATTATTTTCCATACCATTAACAACCACTCTTAATTCTCGAGTAAAATTCTCTTTGATAGGTTTTATTTCTTCTAACAAACCAAGTTCCGAAAGCAGTTGTGTATAATCTGATTTGAACTTTTCTAAATTTTCATTTTTTAAAAAGTTATCTCCACTTAACAAATATACAACTTCTTTAATATCTTTAATATCAAAAGAGATTTTTTCGTCCCTTTTTAAATACACCCTTTCCGCAGGTTCGGAAAGCAAGGGATTGATATACTTAATGTCGGACAAGATTTTACGAATATAGTTTTGAGTAATCAACAGAAATGCGATAGACCAAAATAATCTATCCGCTTCGCCGTTCTCAAATTTTTGCTTTATTTTTTCTTTTAAACTGTCACTGTCAACTATGGTAGTAAATCCCATTTTTTCATATTCAATTTCAGAAAAAGTATAGGTTTCGTTTTGAGTATTGCAAAAAGTAAGATTGCAAAGCGGACTTTCGCCTTTCACATAAACCTCTTGTTCTATATTCGGGAAAAAAATCACAACTTCACCAACTGTCGAGTTACTAATTGTCGTCTTAATTTTATTATGATTAGCCAAGTCTTCGCTTAATTCACAAGTAAAAATGGTAGGGGTCGTAATTTTACCACCCAATATTTGCGTAATTTTTTCTCTTTCTTCTAATAGTTCTTTGCGAACAGCCTCATTGATTTTGTTATTTTTTTTGGCAATTGAAACAGCATCAGTTAAGAAAAAATTAAAATAATCTTCCTTAAACTCAAAAGCAAATAACAAATTTCTGTCTGTTTCATGATTGTATATTGTTTCGTAGTAATTACCTAAGTCCACGTTTTCATTCCCTTCTTTTTCATCTGCGAAAAGAGTAAGATTGTAATCTCTATTATTTGGGAAACGCAAACTTTGTTTTAATGCGCGCAAGAATTTGAAAACACTGCTTTTTCCTGCACTATTTTCTCCAATCAATACATTGACGCGAGAGAAATCGAATTCTTCGTTTAGAAATCCACGATAATTGTTTAGTCTTAACTTGAACATATACTTTCAAATTTTGGTTTCAGTAAAGATAGGAAATAAGTCTGAACTCTACTATCATTTGATAGGTAGTTTGGGAAATATTCACGGAAAAATAAGAGGCTATCTAAAGCAGCCTTGAAGACTCTAAATCCAAACGTGTAAGAACGCCTCAAAGTTAGTTTTTTGTAAAAAAAACTAACTTTGAGGCTATATTTCTACTTCTCCTGCAACTGCTGTTTGTATTGCAGGGCAGCCTTTACGAAGGCACTAAAAAGTGGGTGAGGGGCAGCGACAGTGCTTTTGAGTTCGGGGTGATACTGCACACCGATAAAGAAAGGGTGCGTTTGTGTGTCTAATTCTACAATCTCTACCAGTTGGGTTTCAGGATTGATACCAGAGGCTTTCAGACCTGCCTGCTCCAACTCTTGTCGAAAGTCATTATTAAATTCGTAGCGATGGCGATGGCGTTCTCTGATTTCGCTTTTCTGATAGACCTGTTGCGCCAAACTGTTGGGTGCAATTTGGCAAGTGTAAGCACCTAAGCGCATCGTGCCGCCTTTGTCGGTGATAGCTTTTTGCGTAGGCATCAAATCAATAACAGGATAGGGCGATTCTGCCATCATTTCGGTAGAATGGGCATTCTCCCAACCCAAAACATTTCGCGCATATTCAATGACTGCCATTTGCATACCCAAACAAATCCCTAAGAAGGGAATTTTGCGCTCACGTGCATAACGAACCGCATTGATTTTACCTACAATCCCCCTATCTCCAAAGCCGGGTGCTACCAAAATGGCATCAATATTTTTAAAGTGCTTCTCAAACTCTTCCGTTTCGGCGAGGTCTTCCGAGCGAATCCAGCGCAATTTGACCTCACATTCATTGGCTACCCCGCCATGGATAAAGGCTTCTACAATAGATTTGTAGGCATCGGGCAGTTCTACGTATTTGCCTACTAAGGCGATATTGACCTGCTCGGTAGGATTTTTGAGTTTGCCCAAAAAATGCTTCCACTCGGTTAGGTCAGGCTTAATTTCGTTTTTGATGCCCAATTTATCTAACACAATGTCGTCTAAATGTTCGCGACGCATCAGCAGTGGCACATCATAAATAGATTCGGCATCAATAGATTCTATGACCGATTTGAGGTCGACGTTGCAAAAGAGCGCGATTTTTTTGCGAATATCCACAGGTAGCGTATATTCAGTGCGACAGACTAAAATGTCGGGGTGAATCCCCTCTTCGGAAAGCATCTTGACAGAGTGTTGAGTCGGCTTGGTTTTGAGTTCGCCTGCCGCTTTTAGATAAGGCACTAAGGTAAGATGGATTACTAAGGTATTTTCTGACCCCAATTCCCAACGTGCCTGCCTTACTGCCTCGATAAAAGGTAGCGATTCTATATCGCCTACACAGCCGCCGATTTCGGTAATGACGATGTCGTATTTGCCCGTTTCACCTAAGGCGTAGAAGTTGTGTTTGATTTCGTCTGTAATGTGTGGAATTACCTGTACGGTTTTGCCCAAATAATCGCCTCGTCTTTCTTTGCTGATGACGGAAAAATAAATCCTGCCTGTCGTGATGTTGTTTGCCTGCGAAGTAGGAATGTTCAAAAAGCGTTCATAGTGTCCTAAGTCTAAGTCGGTTTCCGCGCCATCTTCGGTTACATAACACTCGCCATGCTCATAAGGGTTGAGCGTGCCGGGGTCTATATTCAGATAAGGGTCAAATTTTTGAATCGTAACTGAAAGTCCGCGTGCCTGCAAAAGTTTGGCAAGCGAAGCCGAAACGATACCCTTCCCCAACGAAGAGGTTACGCCCCCTGTAACAAAGATATACTTGACCTGTTTTTTGGTTTCCATAAGAACAACAAAAGAAAGAGAGAGATAGGTTTTGAAAAGGCAAAGGTACGCTTTTTTCTCTAATTGGGGCAGATTTTCTACCAGAAGCCCATTCATAAGCCTACGGCTGCGCTGCCCTGAAAGCCGCTTTTGGGTAGTGATATTAAATTCTGAAAAGCCTTGTGTTGTCGAATTTGACACGAAATAAAATTTGCACTTAAACCCTAAGGGTCTTCAAGACCCTTAGGGTTTAGATTCGGAATTAGAATTTAACATTACTGCGCTTTTGGGTAGGAAACAATCGCCAACAGTTTTAGATTGCTTCAAATTGTGTATCTTTGCCAAAAGCCTTGTTTTTATCCGAAAGTGATACTTGGCTGTTTGCTTTGGGAATGTTTCTGCTCTCAAATTTGCACCCACAACCCTTTACGTTTTCCCATTATTTCCTCCCAAAATATGATGAACACCGAACCAAATAGCCCTGCCCAAACCCCACAAGAGGTCTTGGCGCGAAAAAATAGCGAAGCCTTGCTTGCAGGCGGAAAGGCGCGTATCGAAGCCCAACACAAAAAAGGCAAACTCACCGCACGCGAGCGCATCGAGCTACTCTTAGACAAAGGCTCTTTCGAAGAAATTGGGCGTTTTGTGATGCACCGCTGCAAAGATTTTGGCTTAGACAAAGAATATTACTTGGGCGATAGTGTCATTACGGGCTATGGCACCATTTCTGGACGGCTTGTCTATGTCTTTTCGCAAGATTTTACCGTCTTTGGGGGGTCGCTTTCCGAAGCACACGCCGAAAAGGTCTGCAAAATCATGGATATGGCAATGAAAAATGGCGCACCGCTTATCGGACTCAACGACTCTGGGGGCGCAAGGATTCAGGAAGGTGTGGTTTCTTTGGCAGGTTATGCCGATATTTTTTATAGAAATACCTTAGCTTCGGGCGTTGTGCCACAAATTTCTGCCATCATGGGTCCGTGTGCAGGTGGAGCGGTCTATTCGCCTGCCATTACCGATTTTATTATGATGGTAGAAAATACCTCTTATATGTTTGTTACGGGTCCTAATGTGGTCAAGACCGTAACACACGAAACCGTAACTTCGGAAGAATTGGGAGGGGCAAATACCCATGCGAGCAAAAGTGGCGTTTCACATCTCTCTTGTGCCAATGAGGTCGAGTGTATCGAAAACATCAAAAAACTGCTTTCCTACATTCCCCAAAATTGCGAAGAAGACGCGCCTACCTATCCCTACCAAGCCGCTGACGAAAGCCGTCCTGCCCTGAATCAAATTGTACCCTTAGACCCTAATAAACCCTACGACATGCGCGAGGTGATAGAAACTACCGTCGATGAGGGTTCTTTTTTCGAAATTCATAAAGACTATGCCGAAAATATTTTGGTAGGTTTTGCACGTTTGGCAGGGCGTAGTATCGGAATTGTGGCAAATCAGCCTGCACATTTGGCAGGGTGCCTCGACATCAACGCCAGCAAAAAGGCAGCGCGTTTTGTTCGTTTTTGCGATAGCTTCAATGTTCCACTTTTGGTCTTTGAAGATGTACCCGGCTTCCTTCCCGGCACCGACCAAGAATGGAACGCCATTATCACCAACGGCGCAAAATTGCTCTATGCCTTTTGCGAAGCCACTGTGCCGCGCATTACCGTCATCACGCGCAAAGCCTACGGGGGGGCGTATGATGTCATGAACTCGAAGCATATCGGCGCAGATATGAATTTTGCCTTCCCCAACGCCGAAATTGCCGTTATGGGTGCAAAAGGGGCAGCCGAAATTATCTTCCGAAAAGAGATTAGCGAAGCCCAAGACCCTGCCGAAAAACTCAAAGAAAAGGAGGCAGAGTACAATCGCAAATTTGCCAATCCCTACCGCGCCGCACATAGAGGCTACATCGACGAAGTTATCCTACCCGAAGAAACGCGCCAAAAACTTATCCGCGCCTTCAAGATGCTCGAAAATAAAGTGGCGACTTTGCCCAAAAAGAAACACGGCAATATCCCACTCTAACGCCATCTGACCCAAAAACCCTAAGAGATTGCGAGGCTCTTGGGGTTTAAAGTCTTTGTTTTTTACTTTAAAATCAAAACTAATGAACGCTCCCAAAAAACCGCGCATTGGCATTACTATCGGCGACATCAACGGTATAGGCATGGAGGTTATCATGAAGGCTTTATCTGAAAACCGCTTCAATACCCTCTGCACGCCTATTATTTTTGGCTCTGCCAAATGGCTGGCTAAGTACAAGAAAACATTTGGCTATGATTTCGCTTATCATCAATTTAATTATTGGCAGGAAAATAGTGTAAATCCACATAAAATTAACGTATTCAACTGTTGTGCTGATAAAAATGTAGACATAGAGTTTGGCAAAGTTACGCCCCAAGGCGGAAAGGCGGCTCTTGAATCTTTGCAAGCTGCCGTACAAGCCCTGCAAGCCAAGCGCATCGAGGCTCTCGTTACTGCACCCATCAATAAGTCCAATATCCAATCAGATAAGTTCAAATTTGCAGGGCATACCGAATTTTTTACACAAAAATTTAATACTGCCGAAAGCCTTATGTTTCTGGTCAGCGAAACCCTAAGAGTGGGGGTCTTGACAGGACACATTCCCCTTGCCGAAGTCCCTAAGTGTGTAAATAGAGAAAAAATTATACAAAAGGTAGAAATAATGGTACATTCCTTGCGCTATGATTTTGGCATAGAAAAGCCCAAAATCGCCATTTTGGGGCTTAACCCACACGCAGGCGAAGAGGGACTTTTAGGCAGGGAAGAACTCGAAATTATCAATCCTACAATAGAAGAATTGCGACAAAAAGGATTGCTCATTTATGGCAGCTACCCCGCCGACGGTTTTTTTGGAAAGCAACTCCATAAAAAATTTGACGGCATTTTGGGCATGTATCACGACCAAGGGCTGATTCCCTTCAAGACCCTTGCCTTCCACAATGGCGTGAATTTTACCGCAGGATTGCCCATTATCCGCACTTCGCCCGACCATGGCACTGCCTACGATATTGCAGGAAAAAATATCGCCAGCGAAGAATCGATGGTGGCTTCTATCTTGTTAGCCCTCGAAGTTTATAGAAATCGCCAAAAAGGAGAAGATTTGGAAACGCTCAAAAAAGAAAAGAAACAGCGCGATTTGCAGCGAAAGCACCGCCCTGATTCTACTTATTTGGAGGAATAACTTTGTTTTATCTTATTATTTTATTGTACCATTTTAGCATCTTGCGCATCAAAAAATGAAAAAAACACAATTCCTACGCCTTTTTACACAATTTTGTATAGCTACTTTGCCTCTCTTTCTAACCCTAACGACAAGAGTGGCAGCACAAGAAAATCAGGAAAGTTATCGCATCAAGGCGGGCGAAAAATGGGGCTTGGCACTCTTTATAGAGGCTTTTGCAGAAGGCGACACCCTTTTCGAGCTTCGCGACTGTAAGATGGAATATTTACATTTTATAGACGGAAAAAAATATGAATATGCTACTTATGATAGAAAAATTACGGGAAATTATATCATAGAAAAAGATTCTTTTCTCATTCTACAAAATGAAAAAGGAAAAGTGGTGCGCACCTTAGAATTTTACGGACAATCAAAGGACAGTTTGGTGCTAATGGACATCACACAGCGAAATAATTATTTAGAAGTCTATAAAATTTGTGGTGAAAATAGTGAAAAAGAATACTTCGATTCGCGCCAAATCTATCAGGAAACGCAAGCCGACGGTCTGCTTTTGGGCTTGCAAATGTATAAAAGTCCTGTCCTCGAAATTGGTTTGGCAAAGGCAAGGTGGGCATGGAACAAGCATTTTTTTGCTGCCAGTTTGGGCTTAGAAGTCGCGCCTTTTAATAGTTCTTTTAAAGAAGAAATCGAAATTCGCCAACTTCCTTTGGGTGATACGGGGCAGTTTCGCAATGATACGCTCCAACTTTCGCCTTGGAACAACTATTACGGACTCAATCTTTCCTTCTGGACGCAAGGTTATGCCGCCTTTGGTTTGGGTGCAACTGTTCATACCGACTTCGAAAAAGTCAATACTGGTTTGCGTTTTATGGCAGGTGTTTCTCCAAAAAGGCTCTTGGGAAAGGCTGGAAACGCGCTTCATTTGGTTTATTCTTACAACTTTCTTTTTATCGGCGAAGGTAAAGAAATCATACAGAACCTAAATCGCCATGCTTTTTCTTTGCGTATGGTTATCCCATATAAAAAACAAAATAAAGAAGTTCGCAGGATACAAAAAGAAACCTATTAAAAAATGTCCTATTAAAAAATATATTAAATAGGTCTAAAAAATTTGTGGCTTACATTTCAAATACTTTTAGCATTTAAAAAACCTCGCCGACGGGCAACGCTCACATACACATCAGGCATTTAGAAAACCTCGCCGACGGGCAACGCCCTCGGCGACGGTTACACCTTTATTTTCCTTTTATCTTAAAAGGTATCTTTTTGTAAGATTCTCTTTTTTCCTTTACAAATATTTGATTTGATTTTTGAATGTAACTTAAAATTTCCTCACGCCCTTGTTTTTTATCCGATGACGTTTGAAAAATTGGGGGTAGCTCTTCCCAAGTTTCCATCAGAATTTCTTTGTAATGGTTCAAATTTTTCTGTAATTGGGAAAAATTTAGTTTATCTATTTTTGTAAATACCAAAGCAAAAGGCAGTTGCGCCTCCCCCAAAAACTCCAAAAAGGCGAGGTCTATTTCTTGCGGTGCAAGTCGGCTATCCACTAAAACAAAGGTCGTAACGAGCTGTTTGCGCTCTCTAATATAAGTTTCTATCATTTCGCCAAAGCCTTCGCGCTGTGTTTTGCTCACTTTCGCCCAGCCATAGCCGGGCAAATCTACCAAGTGCCACAAATCATTGATTAAAAAATGATTGATAAGTTGTGTTTTTCCGGGTGTGCTTGATGTTTTTGCCAAATGGCGGTTTGCTGTCAGCAGATTGATAAGTGAAGATTTGCCCACGTTGGAGCGTCCGATAAAGGCGTATTCGGGCAGCCATGCCGTAGGACAATCTTTTTCCGCAGGGCTACTGCCTATAAATAAGCTCTTTGTGATTTGCATGTTATCGAATGGTTAAAATTTTATGTCCTAAGATTTGGTTTTCTCAAAAAAAAAGCGCAAATTAACGCCAGAGTCAGTACGCTCTGCAAAGAAACGGATTTTTTCCCACTCTTGATGCAACTTTGTTTATTCAACCTTTTAATTCATCTTAAACGTCAGACTTTATGAAAATAGAAATGAATTATGTCGATAACGACCGTAGCGACGCGCTTAGTGCTTTTATCCAAAAGAAATTGGACAAACTTGAAACTTTTTATGACGGCATCATCGATGGCGAGGTATATATCAAGTCTGAAAAAGGCGCAGAACCCAAGAAAAGTAAAATCATTGAAGTCCGACTCAATGTGCCGGGCAGCACGCTCTTTGCCACAAGTGCAGATGAGAGCTTTGAAGCCGCTACCGATGACGCTGTGGAAGCGTTGCGCCGACAAATCAAAAAATTTAAAGAAAAAAACAACGTAACACGCTAACTTAATTCAAGTTCGCGCCTCTACTCACTAAAATTTGTATCTCCAAAAACCGCTTTGCAGCACGCTCTAAGGCGGTTTTTGCTTTATACTTGAAACCAAGTCGCTATTTTTTCATATTCTTTTTCAAAAAGTAAAGCGTAATTTCTACTCCAAAGCATTTCGCTTTCCCAACCTTTTGCCTGCCACAATAGCGGCAAATAAGCATGAAAGGCTTTGCTACTCAAATCGTGATATTTTTCATCATCGGTGCGAATAAGTTTAAATACTTGGTTCGATTTTGAAAATAAAGCGAGGTCGGAAAAGGGTAAATCGGCTTGAAAAGGAAAATGGGTAGCCCACTGCTGACGCAAACGAAAGAGCGGCAAGTCTTCTCTTACTTCAAAAGGTAGTTTGCTTCTATACTCATAATTAGAAACTTGATAGGCATATTCCAAGTAAGATTTTAATAATTTTGCTCCCAAGTTGGCAGTTTGCTCTACTTTGAGCTGCTGCGGCAAAATACTTGTAACGACATAAATTTTCTTCTTTGCGCGTGTGATGGCTACATTCAGCCGCTTTTCGCCCCCCTGCAAATTCAAACTTCCAAACTTAGCTTGTAGCTTTCCTTCCCTATTAGGCGCGTATCCTATCGAAAATATGATGTACTCTCTTTCATCTCCTTGCACATTTTCAATGTTTTTTATGAAAATAGAAGTGGGCAGAACCAAATTTCGCGCTTCTATTTCCGTTTCAATACATTTTTTTTGTTTGATATTAAAATTAATAATTCCTATATCTTTTTTACCTTTTTCTATAAGCCTTGTTAAAAGATTAACCACCGCGACCGCCTCTTCTGCATTACTACCCTCTTCCCAAATGCCCTCCACCTTTTCTACCACAATCGGCGGCTCATACTGCATAAAATCTTGAAAAGAAGGCAGCACTTGTAGCTTATTTTGATAAAAATGTTGATTAGAAAAATCTATTAGTTCGCTTAAATGACTGCGATAATGTCCCCTTAACGCAACCTTTGAAAGATACTGTTTTGCCAAATCTAAGAGCGAAACCACTGAAAGTGCAGGGCTATCTTCCTCATTATCAGCCGTTTCTTCGGCGCGAACTGCGTATAAATCATAAGGCGAAAGTTGCTGCTCATCGCCCACTACCACCACTTGTTTTCCCCTATAAATCGAGGGCAGTCCCTTTTCTGCAAAACATTGTGAGGCTTCATCAAAAATAACAAGGTCGAAAGTGGTTTCCATCTCAAAAATAGCTGAAACGGTTTCGGGTGATGCCAACCAGCAAGGTTTGAGCTTGAAAATTTCTTTTTTGAAATGTTTAATAAGTTTTCTTATAGACCAAATTTGTCTTTTTTTCTGACTTTGATGTAATAAATCGCGATAGCTAAGACGATTCCCCAGACGGTTGTAACTATTGTTTTTATAAATCCGTTCACGATTTTTGATGATTATAATTTGATGGGCAATTTTTTGCTTTTCTAAAATTAAACTTTGTAATTTTTCTTCTAAAAACAAAACTTTTTTCGTACTCACACTTTTAAGCAAAGGATACTGCATTTCTAAAAAAGCCAGCCAACGGGCGTGAAAAAAGTGCGTCAGAAGGGGAGCATAGCTCTCAAAATCGAATTTTAGATAAGAAAAAAAACTTTCAAATAAGTTAAGTTCTTGTTTTGAAAAAAGGGCAAGAATCTTATCCGTCTGATGCAGGGCTTCCCAATTTTCTACCCAATACGACCAAATTTTATCGCGCTCCAAAGGATTTTGGCACAAAATTTCGAGTTGTGCTTCTGTAAAGTAGAGTTGAAGAATTTGTTTTTTTTGTTCAAATTGTTGGATTAAATTTAAAATATTTTGATATGCCTGATACGTTTCTTCAAAAGAAACTTGAAAGGCGAGTTTTTGTCGGGTTGCCTCCTGATGCAATTCTTGTATATATTTTATTTTTTCTATCCAATTTTGTAAATTTTCTATAAGTAGATTTGGGCTTTTTAAATCAAAATTAGGGGCTTGCCATTTTTGAGCAAGTTTGTAAAATTGTGCTAATTTTTTTTCAAATTTAGTTCTGTTAGAAATAATAACTTTTAACGTTAAAAAATCGTATTTTTTTAGCTTATTTTTTTCTATTAGTTCTTTTGCTAATCTCAATTTTTTCTTTTCTATGTCGTTTCTAAACAAAAGAGAGCTAATTTTTAAAAAAATATTTTGATGCTGCTTTTGAAATTTTTGTAACTCAATCGGCGTAGGATAATCTTGAATTTGAGGCAAATGCCATTCTATCTTTTTCTGACTCAAATTTGTTAGATATTGAATGTAAGTTTGTATTTTTTCTATCTTGGGTGCAGATTTTTTTAGCTGTTCAAAAATATTCTGATGGCTTGGGTTGCCTTTCAAAACTGCCTCTATTTTCACTAAAAAATCAAAATTTTCTTTTATTTTATCAAAATTAGTTTCTTTTATATTATTTTTAAAGATTTTAATTTTGAGCCTTTCCGATGACACCACTAAGGCTTGATAGATTGTGAAAAAATCAGAAAGCAGTGTTTCTACTTTATGTAAGTTTTTTTCATTTTCTATACCCAAAAGTTTTCTTTTTTGTATAAATTCAAAAATTACTTCAGAAGTAGGAGGCTTGGGAAAATGAAAGCTAATCTCGCGCAACTGTTTTAAAAATAAATTGAAATTTTCTTTATTCCAAAGAAAATCATCGACTTCAAAGGGTAACGAAAAAGGATAGCGGACTTTATTTTGGGCAAACCAACCGTACAAATCTTTAGCAGAAATACCAAACTCTTTTTCGGAAAAAAGTCCTTTTTTTAAATTTTCTAATTCACTATTTATTTCTATGATTTCCTTTTCTATGTCGCTATATAGCCGTTCCAACTGAATGGTATTAAGGCTATTATTTTCTATTTGATATTGTTCAATATTTTTAATTTGTTCGGCAATCTCACCAAAAAGATTATTTCTATCTTGTTTAAAATCGTGTATTTTTGCCATAAAATGATGTAAGTCCTTTTCTTTGAGGCGATTATAGACAACATCTAAGGCTGCTTTTTTCTGACAGACGAGCAATATCTTCTTGTCTTCTGCTAAGGCATCGGCAATCATATTGGCAATGAGTTGAGATTTGCCTGTACCCGGAGGACCTTCTACTAATAAAGAATTTCCATTTTTTATTTTTAAAAGTGCATCTTCTTGCCAACTATCTAAGGAAAAAGGGGCGAATAATGCTTTTGTGGTGGTAGGTGGCGTTGCTCTTTCAAAATGTTTTTCTAAGGTAAAATCGGGTGCTTGCGCTAATAGAAAATCGTAGTCTGTTGCGATTTGTGAGTCGGAGGGAGGGAAAATTCCTAACACTGCCTTTGGGGTAAGATTGAGCTGCCCTAATTGGCTATGGAGGAGGAAATCTTGAACAGTGGTGGTCTGAAAGGGGGCGAGCTGTTTGGTAAAATTTTGAGTCTGGAAACGCAATTCTAAAAAGTTTGCTTGTAAGGTTTGGTGTATTTTTACCAAAAAACTAACCTTATCTGGCTCGAAGGCATCGAGCGTCCCTTCATAAAAATCTTCTTCAAACTTGTGTTGATTAAATAAGGCGTAGGCTTGTAAAAAAACTTTATTAAAAAAAATACCTACTTCTTCTCTTTTTTCGAGATACCATCTATCCAAAACCCTCTTCAAACGCACAGGAAAAAATACCAACGGGCAGCGGATAGGCATGCCATTGAGGAGTTGCCCTTCAACAAAAAGGTAACCAACTTGTAAATCATACGCACCACTTTCTTCTTCTATTTGGTGTAAATTTTTTGATAGCTCATTGATTTTTTTGCTAAGAAGGTTATTGAATCTACTACGGCTGTCAGTTTGCTTTAAAATGCAAAGTGGCTTTTTATTCTGTCCTATTAGATAATCAATTAGCTCCTTTTTGTCGGCGGCTAATTCATAATTCAACTCCTCGATGTCCAAATAATGCCCTGCATAGAGGCGTGGCAGGAAGAGGTTGCGATTTTTGGCGTGTAAGGCAGTTAATCTTTTTTGATAAATTTTGAGTAACTTTTCCAACTGAACCAAATTTGAAGTGTTATCTTTGCATTTTTGAGGTATAGATAGACAAAGATAACACTTTTTTGTAGAAAGCAGCGCGTTTAGTTATTGAAGCGTAAGCGCAAGCCCCAAGGGTTTTGGTAGTAGATGCCTTCTTGTGTCGCCCAATTAGATTTCCAGCTATGCACCAAATCAAGACGTAAGGTTTTTAGTATTTTAGTTACGCCAAAGCTAATTTCTGCATAATGAACGGGTTTGCTTACTTGTGTATTCTGACTCGTGTATAAGTAACTTCCTTTGATGACAAAGGTAGCGGTGGTTTTGCGAAAGAGAGGTAATTTTTTCATCAAAAAACCACCAAAATCATGTTCAAGATGTCCCTCAACGAAATTGCCGTTGGTGCTATGGGCGTAGTAAGGCAGATTTAAAAATAGCAGGTTTTCGCTGCGAGCCAGTAGGATTGGGGAGGTATCGAAGTGCTGATAATCGAAGAAGGTTAGGTTTTGAGCCTGTAGGAAAGTTCCTGCTTTAAAGAGATATTGCAGGTTTCCTATGCGCCCTACTTTGGTTTGGTCATTGATTTCCAACGTGATACGGTGAAAATTGCTGCTTGCGCCTAAGATTGGCACGCCCATTTGGTAGCGTAGGTAGAGGGTAGGATAAGGCGTTTCCAACACTACTTTTTGATAAGGACGCATCAAATAGGTTTGTTTGAGCCGCACACGTAGGTTTGCCGAAAGGAGAACTGCCTTGCTTTGTGTGGGCAGCACGTTGGGGTCTTCAATCGGAATGGGATTATTGGTATCGAAGATTTTATGCTCGTAGTCTATGTAAGTTTTTGGCAAATTTGTTGCATTTTGTAGCGTTCTTCTGTTTTCCCATTGTCCCGCCAAATAAATCGAAACGCCATTGAAAAGTTCTTGATTGTAGGCAAAATGTATCAAATCGCGCTCATAGAGCTTGATGTAATTTTCTTCTGCAAAAATCGTATAAAGCGTATTGATAAAAGGCTGTATCGCGCCTACGTGAAATTGATTTATGTCGCGCTGGGCGATAAAGCGAAACTGCCGCCGCTTGACCAAATCGAAAGTTGTGAAATGATTAAAGGTATAATACCATTTTTTAGAGGAAAAACCATATCGCACAGAAAAAAGATTGGAGTGATAGCGATATTTTTCATTATCATATTTAACTAAATTGATGGAAGGATTCACTACCCAACCCTCAACGGTATTAAAGCTCAATCCATTGATAAGCGAACTTGTACTAAGTCTGTATTTTTTATGACGATTTTGATAAGTGTAGCCAAAAAGTAGGCTATTGAACTTGAAACGATTATTTACCTTATCGGTAGAGTCTAAATATGCTTTGGAATTTACCACTAATTCTATGCTATCTTTACGGACATAATCTTCTTTTTCTTCGGCTGTAAGCGGTACGGGGCGTTGTTCGAGCCAAAAGGCTTCTGTTTTCTTATTCACACTGTCGGGAATAAGCATCGTTTCGCCTTTAAAGAAGGCTTTGGCTTCTTTTTTGTCTATTTCATCTTCTTTTTTTACAATTTCTTTCTGATTTGTTTTCAAATCTTTGTTGGATTGCTTTTGGGTTTGCTGCCGAGAGGCTACTTTTTTAGTTTTCGCCTTCGCACTTTTTGTGGGAATGTATTTATTACCTAAATCTTTCTTTAAACTATTTTGTGTAAAACGCGGCTCTAAATTGTACTCTGAAAATGAGCCTGCATAAGAACCATTGCCTTTTACTTTGACTCCCATCATGCCAACATCTAAGCGAAAGTCGAAAACCTGCGTACCGAGCTGCCAAATGTCGCCTGCCAGCGGTACAAATACTTGTTTTATTTTTACATATTCTAAATATTCTAAACCTGCTTCTTTTTTTACTAAAAGATTGACGCTATGAATCCGCCAAGTGCTATCCTGAATAAAAATTTCGCCGCTATAAAGTGCGCCATATTTATTTTTGGGCAAGACTTCTATTTTATGCACGAGCCGCCCTCTGTCGTTGGTTTCACCCAAATAGCGATATTCGTAGTGAGAAAAGGCATTTTGGGCGATAGGCGACACAAAAGGGCGTGGCGCAACCTGTATATTTTGCTGATTTTCATATAAATTTAATAACATATCTGTTGTACTGTTCCAACTAAAACCGTTGCTATTTCCACTAACTTTTGAAGCAATCATCACTTCTTTTTTGCTGTTGGGGGCTTTGAAATAGCAGCGCGAAATGGATTCGGACAGATACACAATTCCCTTGTTTTCTTTCATCTGTCGCTTGATTTCGTCTTGCTCTTTCTTACCAATAAAAAGGCGCGGCACATCAAATTCGTCTAATTTCTGAATACATTTGATATAAGATTTAAACGAATAGGCTTTGAGTTCATCTCTATAAAAGGTGCGTTTTCTTTGTGCTTGGCGAATAATGGCGTAGGCGGGATTTTCCTTGTCGGGGGTGATTTCTACTTCTTTGAGCAGAAAGGAAACGGGTTTCATTTCGAGGTCAAGCGTAACAACTTCTTGATTTATTTCAACTGTTTTTGAAACTGTTTCATAGCCAACGAAGCGAAAAATAATTTGGTACTCGCCTTTTGGAAGGGCTAAAAAGTAGTCGCCGTTGGCGTTAGTGGTGGTGCTTTGCGTGCCGTCTTCGAGGTAGATGGTGAGAAAGGGCAGCGGTTCGCGATTTTCATCTACAACTTTTCCCTGTACGCCTGTTTTTTGTGCAAAGGCAGTTGTAAGAAAGGCAAAGAAAATAGATAAAAAAAAGAATAAAGATTTCATAAGCATCAAAGGGAGTTTGAGGGCAGTTGTGTTAAATTCTAAAAATCAGATGCAAATGCAGGACATTGCCTTGTCCGCAGTGAGATTGAAATAAAAAAGGGCTTTCAGACCTAAAAAAAGGGTTTAGCCCAAATTTTATTTCGCATTAAATTTGAGAACATAAGACTTTGTACAGAACTTAACATTATTGGGGTGAGGTTAGAATAGGAAGATTAAAAAGATGAATTTTAACCCCCTTAGAGGCAAAGATGCAAAAAAAGGCAAAAAGTTGCAGTGGCAGGCAGGAAAGGTGTTCTTTTCCGTTTGTAGGGAGGAAAATCGGCTTAATTGTCAAAACTAATTGTCAAGATTTAGCCTTCAAAATTTAATCTTCATAGATTTAATCTTCATAGATTTGAACGTCTTTGTAGATGACCTTGCGGTCTTGTTCTTCGGTGTATTCGGCAGGGTTTTCTATCGTTTCGCCGTTATGCTCGATGATAAAACCCGAAAAAAGACGTTGCGAAAAAATTTGCCCGATAGTAAGGGCTTGGGCTTGATTTTTTACATTGGGGACATCAAACCTTTCCCCTAATTTTAGTAAATCTTCATACTTAAAAATTGCACCATAATATTCCAATCCTGTGTTGGTGCAGGTGTGTGAATAGACAAGTCGTATCCACTTTGTTTTGTAGCTATAACGTCCTTTGCGCGTATCGAGGGCTTGTTCTTCAAATAAATCCAAATAAACTTCGAAGCAATCTAAGGAAAGTGGGTCGAGATTGGGGCAGGTTTCTTCCAGACAAATGTCGGTAGAAAGTGTAGGCGTGAGGCTATTATCGGCAGCCTGCATTTCTTCGGCTAAAGGAAAGCCAAAGTGCGCTGAAAATTCGGCGTAGGGGGCTTCTAAATCGGGTGCTAAGGGGTAGTAGCCCTTTACGCGCCCTTCGCAATAGGCTTTGAGCAAAAGATAGGGCAATTTTGAAAAGGCTTTATTTTGCTTTTCGGAAAAAGGAATACGCCGCAAAAAAGTTTGTGCGTCTGCATTTTGTGCCTGCAAAGGGGCAGAAAAAAGCATTTGAAAGAGAAAAAAAACGCCAACAAAAAGGGGCATCAAAAGGGCAGAAGTAGTTTTTTGAGGCATATTGTAGGAAATAAAAAATGAGCAGAACGGTTTTGGCACAAAGCGGCTACATCAGACTAACGCAGGCGCACACGTGGGTCTATCCAAGCATACAAAACATCGACAAGGATACTGATGACAACAAAAAACAGTGCCACAAGTAGGGTAGAACCCATAATAACGGGCAAATCGAGGTTATTGACCGCATTGATAGTAACCCAGCCTAAGCCTTTCCAATTAAATACATATTCTACAAAAAACGCGCCCGCCATCATAGAGGCAAGCCAACCCGAAGCGGCAGTAATGACAGGATTGAGCGCGTTTTTGAGCGCGTGTTTGACGATAACCTGCCATTTGTTTAAGCCTTTGGCGCGTGCAGTGCGAATGTAGTCGCGGCTCAATTCTTCAATCATGGCGTTGCGCGTCATCTGCACAATCATAGCCAAAGGACGCATGCCCAAAGTGAGGGCAGGTAAGATGATATTTTTCAATTCCAAGCCTTTGCCTGCATATACGTCATTATCCCAGAGCGAACCCGTCATATTAAGCCCCGTATATTCGCTTAGGTAGTAGCCAAAGAGCAGCGAAATCAGGATTGCAGCGATAAAAGAAGGTGCGGAAAAACCAATGACCGAAGCGGTGATGATAAGATTGTCCCAAAAGCGGTTTTGATTCAGGGCGGAAAATAGCCCCAAGGCAATGCCCAAGACAGTGGCGAAACTCATCGAAACCAAAGCCAGCCAAAGCGTTTCGGCAATGCGCTCGCTCAAAATTTCGCTCACAGGTTTATTAGAGTGGTAGGAACGCCGTAGGTAGGGCGGTTTGAGCATCAGGCTGTAATCGCCCAGCGGAATGGCAAGCCAATAACTATATTTTTCGACTTGTGTTGGGCTGTTTTGATGGATAGAAAGCGGAGAAAGGTCGTTGATATAGTACAAAAGCTGCACAACCAAAGGCTTATCTAAGCCCAAATCCTGTCTGATTTGGGCGATAGTTTCGGGTGTGGCTCTATTCCCTGCAATGAGCGACACAGGGTCGCCGGGAAGGGTATGGAAGATAAGAAAAACCACTACCATTACGCCAAAAATGACCGAACTGCCGTAAATAATTTTATTGCGTATGTATGCAAACATAAGTTTTGCTTTGAAATCAACAGACCTGCGCCTTGTGGCACAAAACCCACAGAGGCAAAAATCACCCACTTGTGCGGCTTAGGGGCTTATGGGTGCTAATTTAGCGTTTATTTTTGAAAAGCCGCAGGGTTCGTTTTTTTTTTGTGAAAAATATACCGTTTAGGGCATACTTTTGCAAACAAAGCTACAAAAGTCGTCTTATTTTTTTATTTCTCGAACTTTCTACTTACCTTTATGCGTAGTATGATAAAGGTAGGCTTTTTGCCCATACTTATCCCAAACTCCTCTCTTTTTTTAGCGTAAGATTGTGAAATCAGATAACCCTCACGATTCAATTTTTTCGCTATTTTTAAAATTTTAATCAAAATTGTTCAACACTTGTCTTTTCAGATATGTCTAAAAAAAACAAAAAAACGAAAAAACATACCGACTCGCAGCCGCCTTTTATGCCGCAAACCCTGTCGAATGGAGAGGCTAACCCCCAAGAAAATCCTTCCGACCCCAACGCTGACTCAAATCCTTCTACTCAACCCTCATCAAAGAAAAATCACAAAGAAAAAAGTAAAGTGAAGAAAAAAGAAAAAAAGCAGGCGGAAAAATCGCCCAAAGCCAAGAAAGGCAAAAAAAGTGAAAAGTCCCCGAAAATGGGAGATAGCCCTTTGCAAAATCTCAAAGAACAGCTCAAACGAAAGCTCAAAAAATGGGTAGGCAATCTTATGCACTTCATCGATAATACCGACGATACCCAGATTTTAAACCACCTCGAAACGCGCCTACAAGAAGAAGATGCGCCCTTGCCTATCTTATCTATTTCCGAGCCTATTTCCGAGCCTATTTCCGAAAAAATAGAACCTACCAAAAAAGACGCGCCTTCGGAAACGCCCAAGTCTGAACATAAAGCCGAGAGCGAATCTCAAAACAAGCCTAACACAAAGACGCTCAAAACGCCACTTTCACCCGAAGAAGCCTACGAAAAAGCCTATTCTGAATCGTTGGAAGCCTTTGCGCAAGAAAGTGCAGAAGAAGAAGCAGAGCCACAGCAAATAGCCACCGCCGAATCCAAAAGAGAAGTGGCTACCCCAAAACCTGCCCCCAGAAAATATGCAGGCAAGACTTATCGTGGTACGATTGACTACATCAGTCGCGAATATTCCTATATTCTTTGTGAAGAATTAGAAAAGGACGCTTTTGTCAATAGTAGAAAAGTTTTGGGTGCAATAGATGGCGACGAGGTCGAGTTTTTCCTCACAGGCAAATCGCGCGGCAGAAACCCCGAAGCGGAAGTTTTAGAAGTGGTCAGTCGCAAGCGAGAGGAGTTTGTGGCGCGTTTGGAAATGTTCAATCGCTATGCTTTTGCTATCATAGACCAGCGAAAGGTGCAGTTGCACGTTTTCATTCCCCCGCAAGGCATCAATGAAGCCGAGCATGGGCAAAAGGTAGTGGTCAGAATTACTGAATGGAGCAGTGAGCGCGAAAAGAATCCTGTTGGGGAAGTGGTGCGCGTATTAGGGCAGGCAGGCGAAAATGAAACAGAAATCCATGCGATTATGTTGGAATTTAATTTGCCTACCGATTTTGACGAAAAATTGATAGAAAAGGCAAGCCAAATTCCCGACACGATTGATGAGATAGAAATTGCCAAAAGACGCGATTTGCGCCCTATTACCACTTTTACCATCGACCCTTTTGATGCCAAAGATTTCGATGATGCCCTTTCTATCCGCCAACTTAAAGCAGGCACAAGCCAAGCCGATTCCATTTGGGAAATTGGCGTGCATATCGCCGACGTAACCCATTACGTACACCCACTTTCGCTTTTAGAAAAGGAAGCCCAAAAACGCGCGACTTCTGTTTATTTGGTAGATAGAGTTGTGCCTATGCTGCCTGAACGCCTTTCAAACGAACTTTGCTCTTTGCGTCCGCATGAAGACAAACTCACCTTTTCGGCAGTCTTTGAGATGAACGAGGAAGGCAAAATTTTAAAGTCGTGGTTTGGAAAAACGGTCATTCATTCCGACCGCCGCTTTACTTACGAGGAGGCACAAGAGCGCATCGAATCGGGTGAAGGCGACTTTGCTACCGAAATTTTAAAGCTCAATCAGATTGCGAAAAATTTGCAAGAAAAACGCTTTCAGCAGGGTGCAATCGGTTTCGAAACCCAAGAGGTGAAGTTTAAATTAGACGAAAATGGAATCCCGATTGCCGTCATTCCAAAAGAGCGAAAAGAGGCGCACAAGCTCATCGAAGAATTTATGTTATTGGCGAATAAAAAAGTAGCCGAATTTGTCTATCAATACCAAGGGGGAGGCGAAAAGAACGTCATGGTCTATCGCACACACGACAATCCAGACCCCGAAAAGCTCGAAAACTTGCGAAACTTTGCCAAAGGCTTTGGCTATGAAGTAGATACGCGCCCCGAAAAGGTTGCCTTTTCTATCCAAAAGCTCATAGATGACACCGAAGGGAAGCCCGAAGCCAACGTTTTGCAGCAACTTGCTATCCGCTCGATGGCAAAGGCGAAATACACCACGCAGCCTATCGGACACTTCGGATTGGCTTTTGAACACTATTCACACTTTACTTCGCCCATTCGCCGCTACCCCGACATGATGGCGCATAGGCTTTTGGAAAAATATCTCAACAACAACACAAAAGGTGTCGCCAAGCAGAAATTTGAGGAACTCTGTCGCCATGCCTCTGAAATGGAAAAACGCGCTGCCGATGCCGAACGCGCTTCTATTCGCTACAAACAAGCCGAGTACATGTCTAAAATGATAGGGGAAACCTTTGCAGGCATCATCACAGGCATCACCGAATGGGGGATTTATGTAGAAATCACCGAAACGGCTTGCGAAGGCATGGCGCGTCTTTCCGACCTCAAAGACGACCATTACGAATACGACGCACGCAACCAACGCTACATAGGGCAGCGCACACAAAAGGTCTATGCCTTAGGTGCTGATGTAGAAGTGGAAGTCAAAGCCGTAGATATCGAGCGCAGAACGATAGATTTGCGTTTGGTAGAATTAGAACCAATCATACAAAAAACTGCCTCACGCACGCGCAGGCGCGGTAGGAGGAGGCGTTAGGCTTTTGCAAGGGCGTTCTGAAAAACAGTAGTTTGTGTAGGGACAAGGCACTGCCTTGTCCTATGTTTGGTGGATTTTGACTGAAAATATATCGTAGAATAAACTTTTATCTTAGCATAATTTTTCCTTATATTGTTACAACAAATGAAATTAGAATATAAAAAATGACTAAATCTTTTTACACAACTTATTACCAAAATACCTTACAAAACTCAACAGGCTTCAAATTAGTCTTGGGAGGAACAGGTTTGGGAAAAACGAGTGGCATTGTTGAAACTGTTAAACAGAATACAGAGAAAAACAAACGATTTTTTTATGTAGCAAATCGTTTGCAGTTGCTTGATGCCATGGTAAAAGATTTGGAAGGTGCTAACATTGGTTATTGTTTGCAGGAACGTGACGAGGAAATTATCAAAAAAATAAAAAAAGAAGATTTTGAGGCTCTTCTCAACCATACAGCTATTCAACAATATGCAAACAAACTTTACAAGGGAAACAATAATTTCATTAAACAAAATTATTCCCTGATTCAGGAATTTACTAAAAAGCAGGCAAACGATTTTCCTAATAACAGCGACCTTACAGACTTTCTGAGTGAAAAAGTCCGCAGTATTTTTTCGTTTTTTAGAAATATCATCAAAAGTGCTTCAGCAGAAAAAAACCAAAAAGTATATAGCGAACTAATCCAGAATCCAACAATCAAGGTACTTTTTCCTTATTTGGATTTTGTCAATAATCCTACTGAAAAACGTATATTTTTAGTTTCTTTACAAAAGGCTTTTTATGGTTTTTTTGACGGAAAAGATGTCATTAATCTCTATAAACTCAAAAATAACAAGGAAAAAGAAGAAACAAATGTTATTTTTCTCGATGAATTTGATTTTTTGGAAAATGACCTGCTCACGCAAATTTGTAAAGACACAGCCGTAGAGCAGCCATTTAGTTTTGTAGAGTATTTTTATATAACCCTTACTAAGTATAAGCTATCAAGGGAGCGTTTTTTGCCAAATAACCCTAAAATACGTCAGGATTTAGATAAAATTACAACTGAAATAAAAAATCTTACAGAAAAGTATAAATTGCGTTATCCAGAAGTGAATCATTTTCTTTGTAATGAGGCGAAATTAAGAGGCACTTCAATTTTCCAAACCCGCTATAGTATTGGTAATTTTTCAATCTTTTTAAATTTTCGAGATGAGGCTTGCTACCTTGAGATAGCCACCGAACAGAACAGACCAAATGCCTATGTTTTGTTGAATGTTGTTAATCAAAGCATCTCCGCCATTATTCGTTTGTTCAAAAATTTAGAGTCAGAACACCCGAAAATTCATCGGGATTTGGCAGAGCATTGTTTTGGCACTTCCGATAAATTTAAGCGAATTTTAAAACAAATTCGTCAGCACCCATTTAAAAGAATGGTCGTTGGGACAAACGAGAGTAAAATGTATTACAACGGCTTTGGTTTGTACGAAGTTTGCGATTTGGGTTATGCAACAGATAGCGAGGAAGTTGAACTAAAATACTATTCACTTTTTACAACGCCTGAAAGCATTTTATTGCATTTAACACAAAATAACTTAGTTTTTGGCTTGTCTGCAACCGCAGAGATAAATCGCTATGTAAAAAACTTTGACTTAGACTGGTTGAAAAATGAGTTAGGTGAATGTTATTATGAAATTTCCAAAGATAATACTTCTCTAATTCAAAAAGCCAATGAAACTAAGTTTGAAAAGAGGAAAAACCAAGCACAAGTACAAATTGCGGAAACCAATATTTCAGAGAAAATATCTAAATTGATTGATAACTTTGTGCATACAAATCAACAAGAGTTTGAAAGCGGGAAAAAGCAAGAATATCGCAAAAAACGGCTTGTTCATTTTTTTGCCACTTTGCAGTGGGTTGCAAAAAACCAAGAACAAAATAATACCAATCTTTTGTTTTTTAGTTCTCATAAACACATTTTAAAACTTTTTCAAGATTGGAAAGAACCTGAAAATAAGGCTTACAAAATTCAAAAAATTAATAATTCTCTCAAAAATTGTTTTCAAATTCAGTTTGAAGATAAAAACTTTATAGTGTTATTTTTTGATGCAAGTCAAGGCAAAGAAATTGCCCAAAACGAAAAAGAGCAAAATGCTTATTACGAATTGTTTTGGCGTGGTTTGCCTGTTTTGCTTGTTACAACTTATCCTTCTGCGGGCAATGGTGTAAATCTATTTTTCTACAAAGACCAAGATAAAACGCAAAAAACAGATTTTTCCAATATTCATTTGTTGGATAGTCCGTATTATTTTTTCAATCCGATTGAATACGAAAAAGACAATGAGCAAACTAAAAACGAAAAGATAAAGACAAATATTTACTATTTGGCAAAATTAGAAAAAAATAAAATTATTTCCGAAAAGCAGTTTAAAGTATATTTGAATAACATTCGCAATATTGATAATTTTAATAATTTTTACATTTATACACCAGACGGGCTTTCCAATCGTGTTTCTACTTACATTCAGGCATTGGGGCGTATTGAAAGAGTTTGGGAACAAATGAATACACAAATAATTCGCTTAGAAAATGAAGTCTATAATCAATTAGAAGACTTTGCGACAAAAGACGATTTTTATGCTGTTTTCAAACGAAATGAGCCTTATTTTTCTCAAAATATAAAGGCTTTATTTGCTTATATTCTTGAAAGTAAATTTGGTAGAGAATACCAACAAAGACAAATTCAATGGGAAGGCTTGAAGATTATCAATAATAGGTGTATTGCCGAAATTAAAAAATTATTAGCACAACTAAATTTGGTAAGAGAAAATAAATTACCACAAGAAAGGGCAGTACAAATTCGCAAAGAATGGCAAGATTTGAGAGAATACGCACTAAAACAATCTTTTGCAAAATTTGAAGAATTTGAAAATGACAAAGGTATAAAAATAACAACTAAAACTTTTGAATACAAACTATTCCAAAAGTATGCTTCTACTTTTGAAACAGACCTTTACGACCACAAAGAAAAATGTCTTTGGATACAAAAAGATACGCTAAACATAGTACCAAGAGAGGCTAATCCTGATAGCAGTTTTGGAAAATGGCATTTGGATAGTGCTTTTCTGAATGTGCAAAACAACACAATTTTGAGAGGTCATTTTGACTTAAACCAATTTGAGCAAGGTTTTTCGGGTAAAGGAATTTACTTTACGCCCTATTTTTATCAGTGTATTTTGGCGGGTGCTATTGGCGAGGAAGCCGTAAAAGCCGTTTTTGAATATGAAAAAATTGAACTCACCGAAAGAGAAATCCCCAATGAACTTTTTGAGTTGATAGATTTGAAAGTGGAAGGTAAAAATTGGTACATTGATGCTAAAAATTACAGTGAGCAAACTATTACGCATTTTCAGTTAGCCGAAGATGACTACTTTTTTCACCCAAAACTTAACGAGGCAAATTTTAAAGAAAAAGCCCAAGAAAAATTGGCTAAGATTATAGATTTTCATAAACAAGAAGATTGCAAAGTTATCTACATAAATGCTTTTGGTAATGGAGAAAGACCTACTAATTATTATGATAAAAATTTTAATGAGGTTGGTAATAATTTTGAGAAGGCAAAAATCGTTGTTATTCAAAGCATGCTTAAAACGGGAAAATCCGTAGATAAAGATAAAAACTACTCACCTAATTTTCAGTATTTTATTTCTGAACTTAAAAACCAATTAAACAATGGCTAAAACATCTACACCTAAACAGCACAACGTGCCTACCACTAATTTTGTCATCAATTTAGACAAAATTAATATTAGTGCCTTACAAGAAAAGTATCAACTTTTTACACTTGAAGTACCTGATAGTTTTAGGTTTTCGCAAGACAAAAATAAGTTTGCCAAACTGCACAACACCTATAAAGAGCAATTAAATTTGCCTTATTATTTTTACTCATTTGCACAACCAAAGGCGTGTATATTTGTTTTGGTTGATAAATCTGAAAAACCTGAAAAGCGTATTTCCTTAACTTTTGATTTTTTGAAAGGAGAAAAGGTAACAGCCCAAGAAAAAAATATAATAGACCTTTGTACCCAAAGCAATTTGCACATTTTAGCCAAATTGTTTCTTTCAAGTTGGTATTATAAGGCTCACCGCACTTGTCAGGGAGATTACTTTTATATTCATAGCAAAGACGATAAGCAAAAAACAACCGCCTTACTTGCAAAAATCCAAGAAAGTAAAGGCGAATTTCAAATTACATCAGAGGCAAGTTATTTGAAGAAACTTGATAGTAAGTTTGATATTAAATATATCAATTTTTACAACTATTTTGAGCAAATACAAGGCACAAGGTATTTACGCCAACTCAAACAGAGTGAGGTAGGACAACGATTAAAAAATAATCAAAATTTGAATACAATTTTTAGAGATACGACCACCCAAGACGCTAAAAATCTAAACTTCAAACCACGAAGACCTGCGATTAAATGGTATGATAGCCACAAAACCGATACAAACGCTTTTCAAGGTTGCCGAAGTGAATTATTACGAAACTTTCAAAGTGAATTAGTTGCTTATTACAACGAGGTATTTGGCGAAAGGGTAGCAGAAAAGCGAAGTCATTTTATGACTCAAGTTATACCAATGGAACAAATGGGAAAACAATCAAAAAAAGTAGGCAGTGTAAAAGGTTATGGTTTTAATGAAAAAACAGGTGAAGGTACAGGCTTATATTTGAAATTATTAGGTGAAATAGGCGTTTTGGATTTACGTCAAAAAGATGTTCCCAAGCCCAATCAAAATAATTTTCAAGACTACATTGATTTACTGAATAAGTATTTTGGGAATTTGTACGAAATTAGCTTTTCAGAAATCAAAAGAGAAGATTTGGAGAGTAGTACAAAGCCTATTTTGGTTTTGCAAGACGTTGAAAAACAACTCTTTGAAGAAGACGGTTTCTTGTTAGGTTATGATGACCATAAACGAGAAATTTATCAAGCGTTTGCGAGTAAAATTCCAATGCAAACACTCAATATCAATTTGAATAAGGCAGATGATTTTAATTCGGCAGATGTTTATTTTGAGTATGACATTTTTAAGTTTGAGGACTACAAGTACCGTTTAGATGTTTGTTTGAATGAACTTTTATTGAAAAAATATATTGTTGATAAATTACCAATAAATGGAACTTTTGACAAAGGTAGGAGAAATTCTTTGCCTTTGGTATATAGTTTTGAAACATCTAAAAATACATCATTGGTTAGTTTTGCTTATATGTATCAAAATACATTTATGTATGTTGATAATCACTATGTTTTGCAGTTTTTAAATTTGGATAATCCAAGCGAAAAACAAAAACGCAATGAATTTTTAAAAAATTGGGGAATTGATTGGTTTCAATTTGAAAAGCAGTTTGCAGACCGCAACTACACTCGAAATGAAAACGGACAAAACAAGACCTACCAAAAAAATGGCGAAACCAAAGACAAACACGAAGAAAATCTAAAACAAACTCATTTTGTGTTTGCAAAAGACTTAGTATTAGCTATTGAAGAAACCGAAGAAAGAGTTTTGTTTGACACGTCCGCAACACAGAAAACTGAAAGCCAAAGAATAATAGAAAGTAAAACCGCCTTAGAAGGCATTTATTTTTCGGAAACGGAAAACATTTATACTGTTGGCGAAAAAAGTATGGGAATGTCAATGGACAAAAGCATAAAAATTCGCAGACTACATTATTACCAGAAGCCTGCTAACTTCAAAATTGATGATTTACTGCAAACTTTGTCAGTGCAATTTGTACGAAACAAACAATACACTGTTTATCCTTATTTCTTTGACTTGTTGAGGTTGTATCAAAAAGACATACGACAGGAGTAGCCTGCTTTGTGATAGCTACCTTTGTTTTTGAAATAGCAAAGATATTTTTTATCTTGTGCGCCTAAGCACTAATCGTTGAAAAATAAATCAACTTTTTTGAAATGAACACTCCCATTAAAAATCTGGTCTTCGAGGGCGGCGGAGTCTTGGGTGCGGCTTATCAGGGCGTTTATGAAGCCTTAGAGGAGCAGGGTTTGATGCCGCGCATTGAAAAAATTGCAGGTACTTCTACGGGAGCGATTGCGGCACTGATTCTTTCTTTGGGCTACACCGCTGCCGAATGTAAGCAAATTTTGCTCGATTTGGATATGCGCAAGCTCACCGACGGCGGCACAACGGGTATTTTCAGGATTTTTACGCAGTTTGGCTGGTATAAAGGCGACAAACTCCTACACTTTTTTGAAAAACTTATTGCCGACAAATTAGACAACCCAAAGGCTACTTTCCAAGATTTTTACGAAGCTGGCATGTTGGATTTGTACTTAATTGGTACAAATGTAAGTAAAAACCGTTTTGACATCTTTTCTTACAAAACCACGCCCGACATGGAAGTGGCAAAGGCTGTGCGTATTTCTATGTCAGTGCTTTTCTTTTTTGCAGCCCAAACCTACAAAGGCGACTATTTTGTAGATGGTGGAGCTTTGCTCAACTACGCCATTCAGATTTTTGATAGGGAAGTTTTGAAACTGCACCTTTCGCGCAGCCCAAAAGATGAAACATTGGGTTTCTATTTTAATAAAAAAGTCCCTGACAACCGCATCAAGGGCATACCTTCCTACCTTAAAGCCCTTTTCAATACCCTCTTTCAGGCACAGTATCAGCAACTTATACATAGCCCCGACGACCTCAAAAGGACGGTCTTTATTGAGGTTTTAGGTATTCGCGACTTGGATTTTAATATCAGCAAGGCGCAGAAATTGGCACTGATGGCAGAGGGGAAAAAGGCTACTTTGGCGCACCTTGAAAATAGAGCCTAATCAACAAAAATCACAAATAAAAAATCATCAATAAAAGTTTAAAATAATAAAATTATCATAAAAAATGCAAACGCCTTTCCATTCACTTGCCTCACTTGCAGAAGCCTTAGAAGCCAAATTACAACAAAATGCCCCGCAGTCTTCGTCTTATTTTGAGCAAAAAACGCCCCATCTGCACCTGCTTTTTCCTCAAAAAATAGCAGAAGTGGCAAAAATCTTACGTCAAGAGGAAGCCTTTTATGTAGATTTTTTGGTGGCACAAATTGGCGTAGATGTCGTTTCGCATTTCGAGCTTGTCTATCAATGGCGTTCGGTTGTGTATGCGTATGATTTTTCTATTTTGGTGCAAATTCCCAAAAAAGAAGGCGAAGCAGCCTTTGCCTTGCCCTCTGTGGCGGCTTTTTTCAAGACTGCCGATTGGCAGGAGCGCGAAATATACGACCTTTTTGGAATCCGCTTCGAGGCGCACCCCGATTTGCGCCGTATCCTGATGCCCGAAGATTGGGAGGGTTTTCCTTTGCGAAAAGACTACCGAAATGCCGAAAATTATCATGGCATGCGCATAGATTTTTGAGCCACATGTAGCCTACTTTCCCTAACTTTGTGCCTACATTTTCTCATCTCAAATTCCTTTTTCCATGAAATTAGCAATCGGAAACGACCACGCAGGCACAGACTATAAAACAAAAATCGCGGCTCTTTTGGCAGAAAAAGGCATCGAAGTCCTCAATTTTGGCACTGACGGCGCAGATTCAGTGGATTATCCCGACTTTGCACACCCGACAGCGAAAGCCGTAGTAGAAGGAAATGCGACTTTCGGAATCCTTATCTGTGGTAGCGGCAATGGGGTAGCCATTACTGCCAATAAATATGCTCAAATTCGTGCGGCTTTGTGTTGGAATGTAGAATTGGCAACTTTGGCGCGTGAGCATAATGATGCCAACGTGCTTTGTATTCCTGCCCGTTTTGTCGATTTTGAAACCGCAGCGGCTATGGTAGTGGCGTTTCTCGAAACGCCTTTTGCAGGGGGCAGACACCAAAATAGAGTCGCCAAAATTTCTTGTTAAGTGTAAAATTGGGCTTCCTTTGGCACTGAAAATTATTCAAAAAGTTGCCATAGTTCGATAAATTTTACCAAAACTTGTGTAAGAGCGCGAAAAAATGTACTTTTAACAAGTCAAATTGCGCGAAGAAAGACCTAAGTTGCTGCTCGCCGCATTTTCTTTGCATTTTGTAGGGCGAAAATAGCTTGCATCTTTAAAAAGTGTTTAACTTTGTGCGCGATTTTGCTTTTTTTAGCATCTTGAACCCTAACCCTTTTCACAATCGTTTTATGAAGAAATTACTTTATTTGACTATACTCTCTTGCCTAATGCTCGCTTTTTATAGCTGCACAGGTGGCATGAGCGAAGAAGAGAAAAAATTACGCCTCGAACTTGAAGAGTTTAAGCGTGCCAAAGAAAAAGACAGTGTTTATATCAGCGGTCTGACCCAAGAGATGGACATGGTCTATAATAAATTGGACTCTATGCGTAAGGCAGAGGAAAAAATCCGCCAAATTACGGCAGACATTCGCGGAAAGCGCGTTTCGGCAGATGCAGCAGGTTTGGGCATAGACCAAAACTTAGAAGAAATCGAGCGTCAGATGCGTGAAAACAAAGCTATGATTCGCGAATTAGAAAAAAAATACAAGGAGTCTAATTCTCAAAATGCACTTTTAGCCAAGCAAATTGAGATGCTCAAAAAGACCGTAGAAGACAAAGAAGCCGAAATTACGCTCTTGCGCGGTCGTGTAGCAGAATTGGAGCAGGAAGTAGAAGGTTTGAAAACCAAAGTTGCCGCTACTGAATACGCCCTCGATTCTACCAGCGTAGTTTTAGATGACACCCGCACCGAATTGAATACCGTATTTTATATTGTCGGCACAGAAAAAGAATTGAAGAAACAAAACATTATCGTAAATGATAAAAAAGGCTTCAAGCCCGACGCGCGAAGCGCAAGTTACTTCACTTCTATCGATAAGCGCAACGTGAGCCAAATCAGAGTAGGCAGCAGCAGCGAGGTAAAGGCGAAGAACGTAAAATTAGTGCCTGCCCGTCCGAGCGGCTCTTACACCATTACCGAAGAGGGCGGCGTGGTTTATCTCAACGTAACGAACTCAAACTCTTTTTGGCAAGACAAATACTTGGCTATCCTAACTAAAACAGGATTGTTCTAATTAAGTTTAGCCGTTTCAAACTTGTTCTTTTTCCGACTCAAAAAGACTCTTGAAAACTCTTTTTAAAAAAGCCTTTCAAAGACCCCTTGCGAATTGTTTTCGGAAGGGGTTTTTGCCTTCTAATGCGTAAAAAAACTGATGGATAGTGTAGCCTTTTCTGTGCAGTGATTAAAATATTTTTTAGAAAAAATGATTAGAAATAACTATGAAAATTATTTCAAAGTTAGACAATGCGCTCCATTGCTGCCATCTCTACGGTTAGTCCCGGTCCGAAACCCATACTAAGTAGGTTTATATTTTCGGTATGATTTTGATAATTTTCTAAAAACATTTTCCACACAAAGACAATCGTAGCCGAAGACATATTGCCGTATTGCTGCCAAATTTGATGTGCAAAACGGTTTTGTTGGTTCGAAATGTGTAGCCCTTTTTCTACCACTGCTAAAATTTTTTTGCCGCCTGGGTGGATAGCATATTCATCAAAAGCGGTTTGGGCAAAAGGCGATTTTTCTAAAATTGTAGTGATATTTTCTGCAATAAGCGGCGCAACCTGCGAACTAAGTTGCATTTCGAAGCCTGTATCGCCGATATGCCAACCCATTTCAGTTTTGCCTGCGGGTATAAATTCGCTATAAAATTGCTTGATTTTCAGACTATTAGGTAGTGGCTTTGCGCCAATGAGCATGGCACTTGCGCCATCTGCAAAAATTGCACCCGCCAAAAGTTGTTCGTCATCAAGGCTTCTTTGTAGGTGCAGGGTGCAAAGTTCGAGATTGACGACCAAGACCTGCGCCATAGGGTTTGCCCTGACGATATAATCTGCAATTTTAAGGGCATTGAAGGCAGCATAACAACCCATAAAACCGATATGCGTGCGCTCCACTTCGGGCTTCAAAGCGAGGCTTTCTACCAACTCTATATCCCAACTTGGGGCATAAAAGCCTGTGCAGGAAACGGTAATAAGGTGCGTAATGGTCTGAAAATCAAAATCTTTACCTACGGCATCTTTTATCGCCTCTTGTGCCAAATCGTGTGCTTTTTCTTTGTAAATTTGTAGGCGTAAAGCGGTAGAGGGTTCGCTTCTGGAGTGTGCAGAATTTTGTGTAATTTCTTTGAAAAGTTCTAAATCAGAAGCCGTATCTTCTCCAAAAAAACCAAAATCGGGAACAACCGAATGACGTTTTTCGATGCGTGTGGCTGTATAAAAGAGGCGAATTTTGCGCTTTTCGGCTTCATTTTGAGCTAAATAATGCACCATAAATTCGCAAATCTTATTTTGTGAAACGGCAAAGGGGGCGGCGGCAGTGCCGATTTTTTGGAGGTATGAAAAATGAGTCATTCGCAAAAGGGAAAAAGGGCAAAGAAGGGCAATTTAAAAACCAGAGGCGCGTCTTTTTGTTTGAAGCCGAGCAGGGAGAGAAGTTCGTTTTTAAATTTAGTATCCAAATGTAGTGTTTAAATTTTAACTTTGATGCAAACGTTTTCTATCTTAGAAAGACACATAGAAAATTGGCAGGCTACTGCCTTAGAGCGTGAGCAGGTCTTGGCTGCCGCTCGATATGCCGTTCTTTCTCACCGTCAGACGCAACATTTCTATGGCGAAGAGCCGTATGAATTTCACCTCTTGATGGTCTTTGAGTATGCCTTTCAGTGCCTTGATATGGTGGAAAGGCAGTTGCAAGGTAGCGTCTTATGTGCTGCCTGGACGCACGACTTGATAGAAGATTGTAGGCAGACTTATGGCGATATTGCGGCGCAATGTGGCGAGCAAGTGGCTCAAATTACCTACGCCCTGACGCAAGAAAAGGGCAGAACGCGCTCCGAGCGTGCTGGCGTTGGCTATTATGCAGGGATTCGCCAAACAGAAGGCGCAACCTTTGTCAAACTCTGCGATAGACTTGCTAATGTAGCTTATTCATATCAGAAAAACAAAAAACGCCTTCATACTTATCAAAAAGAGCAACCTTTTTTTAAGTCCCAACTTTTTATAGAGCCGCTTTACCTACCACTTTGGGGCGCAATAGACCACCTTTTATCAACTCCCTAATTTTCAAGCCTTAAAATCCGAAAGGCGGTAGCCATTTTGAAAAAAAAAGCAGAAAAAATTTTGGAAACTGCGCTTGTTTCTCTAACTTTGCAACTCTAAAAAATTGGGTAAGATAGAAAAATCGTGTAAGGGGCAGTGTGGACTTATGGATTCTATCCCGTATCTGGCTCAAAATCAGGTATGAAAGCGTGGTGTCATTTTGAAAAACGCCGCTCAAAATCTCTGAAAGCTCGTCCTCGCTTTGCTTTTTAAAGAGAATAAGCCGCCTTCCTACGCACTTTCTTTGCATCTTTCTCATTAGAAATACCGTTGCTGACTACCTTTTCTTCGCTTTCTAAAAGCGTTTTATTAGCTCAAAATTGTTTGTTCAATGCCTACTATTCAACAGTTAGTTCGTAAAGGGCGCGTCGAGATTATCAAGAAATCAAAATCGCCTGCTTTGGATAGCTGCCCGCAAAGACGCGGCGTTTGCACGAAGGTTTATACCACTACGCCTAAGAAGCCAAATTCGGCGATGCGTAAAGTTGCCAAAGTGCGCCTTACCAATCAAACCGAAGTTATCGCCTATATCCCCGGCGAAGGACACAATTTGCAGGAACACTCTATCGTCTTGATTCGTGGCGGTCGTGTGAAAGACCTTCCCGGTGTGCGCTATCACATCGTGCGCGGTGCTTTGGATACTTCTGGTGTAGAAGGTCGTAAGCAATCACGCTCTAAATACGGTACAAAACGTCCTAAGCCGGGCGCAGCACCTGCCGCAAAAGGCAAAGGCGCACCCGCAAAAGGTAAGAAGAAGTAAGCCTAAGCCGCTATATCGCGCCTTTTGTCTTATCGCTTATCTTGACCACAATTTTGCCTGTTAAATCGTTTGGGTTTCAAACAGATGCAAATTTACTTGTTCCCAAACAGGTTTATAGACAGGCTAAGGCTATGCAGTCAGCAGCCGAACTTAAAATCTTCATTTCAATTGAATTCTTTTAAGCTCTATCAATAATGAGAAAGAGAAAACCAAAAAAGAGGGAAATCCTTCCCGACCCAAAATTTGGCGACATGGTCGTTACCAAATTCGTCAACAATTTGATGGAATCAGGCAAAAAGAGTATTGCCTACTCTATTTTTTATAGTGCCTTAGAGCGTGCCGAGGAAAAACTTCGCAAAGACGACCCTACCATCAGCGGTTTGGAAATCTTCAAAAAAGCCTTAGCAAACGTTACGCCTGCCGTAGAGGTAAAGAGCCGTCGCGTAGGGGGAGCTAACTTCCAAGTGCCTACCGAAGTGCGTCCCGAACGCAAGCAGTCTTTGGCTATGAAATGGCTTATCTTGTATGCACGCCGTCGTAACGAGCGTACTATGATGGATAAGTTGGCAAATGAAATCATTGCCGCTTCAAAAGGTGAAGGCGCGGCGGTGAAGAAAAAAGACGATACGCACCGTATGGCAGAGGCAAACAAAGCCTTCTCGCATTTCCGCTTCTAATATTCTTTTTCTCAACGAAACCTACCAAGGGAATTTATGGAAGCAAATAGCGGTTGATAGGAAAGCCGTTTGGCTATCCAAATCGCTATGGGCTTCCCCCTTAGCTCTTTCATTTTATTTATCTTCTCTACAACAATGTCAAAGAAAGACCTTAAATACCGCAGGAACATCGGCATCATGGCGCACATCGATGCGGGAAAAACCACAACGAGTGAGCGCATTCTCTACTACACTGGTCTGACTCACAAAATTGGTGAAGTACACGATGGTGCCGCTACTATGGACTGGATGGAGCAAGAGCAGGAGCGAGGCATTACCATTACCTCTGCTGCTACTACTACCAACTGGAATTATCCTACCGACACCCAAGGTGAAGCCATCGAAGGACAAACCAACTCTTATCAAATCAATTTGATTGACACCCCCGGACACGTAGACTTTACCGTAGAGGTAGAGCGTTCTTTGCGCGTACTCGACGGAGCTGTCGCTTTGTTTTGTGCCGTTTCTGGGGTAGAGCCGCAGTCGGAAACAGTTTGGAGACAAGCCGATAAGTACAAAGTGCCACGTCTTTGCTTCATCAACAAGATGGACAGAGCAGGTGCGGATTTTTATTACGTGGTCAAAGACATCAAAGAGAAATTAGGAGCTAACGGTGTGCCGCTTCAAATTCCTATTGGTGCAGAAGAAGGCTTCAAAGGCGTTATCGACCTTATCGAAATGAAGGGCGTAATTTGGGACGAAGCCTCACAAGGTATGAAGTTCGATTACATCGAAATCCCTGCTGATTTGAAAGAAGAAGCCGAACAGTATCGCAACAATCTTTTAGAGGAAATCGCCGTTACAGACGAAGAACTCTTTATGAAGTTTGCTGATGACCCTGCTTCTATCACGCCCGAAGAAGTGCGTGCTGCCGTCCGCAAGGCTACGGTAGAGATGCAAATTTTCCCCATCTTCTGCGGAAGTGCCTTCAAAAACAAAGGCGTACAGGCGGTATTAGATGGCGTTTGCTCTTTCTTACCTTCTCCATTAGACCTTCCTCCTGTAAAGGGTACAAACCCTGATTCAGGTGCAGAGGAAACGCGCCGCCCTACGGTAGAAGACCCTTTCACCGCTTTGGCGTTCAAGATTGCAACAGACCCTTATGTAGGTCGTCTTTGCTTTATTCGCGTTTATTCGGGTGCGCTTGATGGTGGTTCTTATATCCTCAATAACCGTACAGGCAAAAAGGAGCGTATCTCGCGCCTTATGCAAATGCACGCCAATCGCCAAAATCCTATCGAAAGAGTAGAAGCAGGCGACATCTGTGCAGGTGTTGGTTTTAAAGACATCAAGACAGGTGATACCCTTACTTTGGAAAACAATCCGCTTATCTTAGAAGAAATGGTGTTCCCTGAGCCTGTTATCGGCTACGCCATCGAGCCTAAGAAGCAAGCCGACCAAGACAAACTCGGCATGGCGATTGCTAAATTGGTAGAAGAAGACCCTACCCTTCGCGTCAATACTGACCAAGAAACAGGACAAACCATCTTGCGCGGTATGGGCGAACTTCACTTGGAGATTATCATCGACCGTTTGAAGCGCGAATTTAAGGTAGAAATCAACCAAGGCGCACCGCAGGTTGCTTACAAAGAAGCCTTCACTGGTTCGGTAGAACACCGTGAAACTTACAAGAAGCAAACAGGTGGTAAAGGTAAATTTGCTGACATTCAGTTTGAATTAAGCCCCGTTTCGGATACTGCCAACGCACGCGAAGGCTACTTAGAGTTCGTTGATGAAATCAAAGGTGGTGTTATTCCAAAAGAATTTATCCCTGCCATCAAGAAAGGCTTTGAAGAGGCTCTCAAACAAGGCGTTTTGGCGGGCTTCCCTGTCTTGGGTACGCGTATTCGCTTATTCTTTGGTTCTTTCCACTCTGTTGACTCTGACGCGCTTTCTTTTGAATTAGCAGCTCGCAATGGCTTCAAAGAAGCAGGTAGAAAGGCAAATCCGAAACTCCTCGAACCTATCATGGACGTAGAGGTAGTTTGCCCTGACGAATTTACAGGTGCTGTTATCGGCGACTTGAACCGCCGTCGTGGTATGCCAAAAGGACAGCAAATCAAAGGAACAGGGGTCGTTATCAAAGCAGACGTGCCACTTTCTGAACTCTTTGGTTATGTAACTTCTTTGCGTACTATCACCTCTGGACGCGGTGCAGCTACGCTTACTTTCTCGCACTATTCAGAAGTGCCTTCTAATATCGCCAATGATGTTGTCAAGGCTATGAAAGGCGCGACTGCCTAAGTCTATTTGAAGCCCACTCGAAAGAATAGGCTTTCAAAGTCAAAAATAAAAGAAAAGTTGGGAAACCCCGTTTCTCAACTTCTCTTTGTCTAATCTCTTTCTTACAAAGTAGTCCTCTCATTTGGGCAGAAGCGATTTTGCCATTTTCCGATACATTATGAATCAAAAAATCCGCATCAAATTGAAATCTTACGACCACAATTTGGTCGATAAGTCTGCCGAAAAAATCGTAAAGGCGGTAAAAGCAGCGGGCGCAGTTATCAGTGGTCCTATTCCACTTCCTACAAAAAAGGAATACTATACTGTCCTTCGCTCACCACACGTGAATAAAAAATCGCGTGAGCAGTTTCAATTAGCTACCTACAAGCGTCTTATCGATATTCACTCGAATAGCCCCAAGACGGTAGATGCTTTGATGAAACTTGAATTGCCAAGCGGCGTAGACGTAGAAATCCGCGTGTAGTCTTTTTGGATATTCACACTTCTCTGAAAACTGAAAACTTAGTAAGCCTTTTCGTCTTGCTAAGTTTTTTCTTTTTTAAGGCAGGCTTTTTTGTCTTGCTTGTAATTTTTAGCATCTTTGCCCTACTTATCTTTTCAAAGCCTCTCTACTTGATACGCCCTTGGAACAGAAGTTTATCGAACTTATCCAAAATAATCAGGGTATTATTCACAAAATTTGTCGTCTTTATTGTGAAGAAGAAGAAGACCGCCGCGACCTCTTTCAGGAGATAACCCTCCAACTTTGGCGTTCTTTCCCCTCCTTTCGTGCTGAAGCCAAAATCACAACTTGGATGTACCGCATTGCGCTTAATACCGCCATTGCAAGGTTACGCAAGAGCAAACGACAAATTTCGGATACCCCACTTTCCGAACAGACCCTACAAATTGCTGAAGACACCTCCGAGAAAGAGCGCGAGGAGCGATTGGCAATACTCTATGCCGCTATTCGACTGCTCTCTAAGGTAGAACGTGCGATTATTATGTTGTATTTAGAAGACAAAAGCTATGATGAAATCGCCGAAATTATTGGTATTTCCAAGACAAACGTAGGGGTAAAAATCAACCGTATCAAGAAAAAACTTAAAACAAGTGTTGAACAACAACAAGATTAAAAGCCGACCCTTATCCACCCTTCTTACCCCGTTTTCCCTTTTATGAATCTGGACGACTTCAAAGAGATTTGGCAAAATCAGACTTCTTCTACGCCGCCCTTAGCAGAGGCTGAAATCCGTCGCATGCTTAGTGGAAAGGCGAGCAGCCTTTTAGATAAGTTTAAGCGCAATTTGATATTGGAAGCCTTTGCCAGTTTCGTTTTCTTGGGATTTATTTTTTGGAAACGCCACTTTTTCGAGCAAATTCCCTATGAAATAGAGTTAATTTCTTTTATTACTTTCTTTTTTATTGCACTTTATGTAATCAAATACTATCAACTTCGTCAGTTTAAAATTTTGCCCGACAAAGACCTGCGTAGTATCCTTAGCCAAAGTATCAGGGCTATGAAGCAATATCTGCGTCTTTACTTTTATAGTGGCATGGGCTTTGTGCTGCTTTCCTTTTTTTTGCCCCTGCTTTTTGTGGTCAAAGAGGCAGATTTACTCTTTGAAGTCAAATTTTGGCTTATTTATATTGCCATTATTTCGCCTTTGGTGGTGCTTTTTGGTTTTTTCTTCAAATGGTACATTAAAAAAATTTACGGCGATTTGGTAGCTGAATTGGGTCAGTGTTTGGCAGATTTAGACGAAGAACAGGGATAGCGTTTTATTTTTTCGCAATTTTATTCCCACTATTTTCAAAAAAACTTACAAAAAATAAAACTAACAGTTCATAGCGAACTGTTAGTCTTGGGTTGTATCGTTTTTATCCTCATTTTTCAAAACCTTGCAAAAGCGTTTGAAAGGCTTTTAAATGGGGTTTAAATCTTGTAAAGCCAATGGTGCGTATCGGGCAGTTCGCCTGTGCGGATACCCTGCAACTGCGCCAAAAGTGCAGCACTTATTTTGCGCGTTTCAAGGGCAGGCAGGTGGTAATCTTTGCCGTTGTAGTGCATCAATACAATTTGAGAGATGACGGCAGCCGTTCCTACGCCAAAGACCTCTTGAAGTTGGTTGTTTTCAAGGGCGGTCATAATTTCTGCTACCGAAATCGGGCGTTCTTCTACTTTGATACCCAAATCTTGCGCCAAGACAAGCAAACTTTTGCGCGTGATACCATCTAAGATAGAATCGCCCACAGGAGGCGTGATAAGGGTGTCGTTTATGACAAACATAATGTTCATCGTTCCCGACTCCTCTATAAATTCGTGCTTTTTGGCATCTGTCCAAACAAGTTGGTGGTAGCCATCTTTGCGTGCCATCTGTGCAGGGTAGAGCGAAGCGGCATAATTGCCCGACGTTTTGGCATTGCCTACGCCTCCAGAAGCGGCGCGTGTGTAATAATCTTCAATTTTTACTTTGACGGGTTCGGAATAATACGCACCTACAGGCGAGGTAATGATGATAAACTTGTACTCCTCGGCAGGGCGTACTCCCAAAAAGGCTTCAGAGGCAAAGATAAAAGGACGAATGTAGAGAGAGCCGCCTGCCTCTTGTGGCACCCAATCTCTATCCAATTTGATAAGTTCGTGCATGCCCTGCATAAAAATTTCCTTTGGCAGTGTGGGGATACACATGCGCTCGGAAGAGCGTATCAGACGGTTGTAGTTTTCTTCGGGGCGAAAGACAACCAATTCGCCTTCTTTATTGTAAAAACATTTCAAACCTTCAAATATTGCCTGTGCATAGTGCAAAGTTGCCATAGCAGGACTCATGGGAATATTTCCATAAGGCAGGATTTGTGGTTTCTGCCATGCCCCTTGTTTATATTCGGCTACCAACATGTGGTCGGAAAAGATTTTTCCGAACCCTAATTCCTGAAAATTAACGTGTGGCAGACGCGAAGACGCAGTGGGGGTAATCTCTATTTCAAGAGAAGGAGCAGTTGAAATCATTTTAATAAAGAGTTTGAAGTTAGGAAGTCATAACCAAATAGCTTTTCGCTTTGTAGGGGCAAGATACGATTTTTTTTGCGAAAAAAGTCATGGCAGGGGCGTTTGAAAGCAAAGTTTATTTGCTTTTAGGCTTTTTTAAGAGTGCCGTCTTCAAAAAATTATCTTTAAATGATTATCTTAGGCTTTCCTCGCGCTCTTTTTCTAAGAGGGTGAAAAGGAAGATGTTTTTCTGACCCTGCACTTGTAGGCTGATGGTCGCACCTAATTGTTCGGCAATTTTTTTTACCATATAAAGCCCCAAGCCATGTCCGTTTTTGTGTTCGAGTGAGCCTCTAAAAAACATCTCAAAAATCTTTTCGTGTAGCGCGGTTTCTATCGTTGCGCCATTGCTCGATACTTCAAAATAGGTAGCAGTCTTATCTTGTTTGAGGTTGAGCGTCACTTGGGTCTGGTGGTGCGTGCTTCTAAAAAGTAGGGCATTTTCTAATAGTGCAAAAAGTGCCATGAGCAAAAGTTTTTCGTCTGCCAAAAAAGGGCGGTAGGTGTAGTCGTGAAGCGCAAACTGAATGTAGGGCGATTTGAGCGGATTTTTTTCGTAAAAATGCGCCAATGCCTCCATCAGGGTTTTGGCTTCGAGCGGTTCGTGGTGCGGCTCGGCGGTCAGAATTTCGTGTATGGCGATAAGTTTGCGAATGAGCCTATCCAAATGGTGGGCAGTTTCCTCGAAATGCGACAAAAAATAGGGTTCGGGCAGGTTTTCCCCTGTTGCCGTTTGCAATTCCATGCGCCCGATACGCACCAAGCCCAAAATCCGCAGGATAGGCGCACGCAAGTCGTGGGCGGCATTATACATAAAGGTTTCGAGTTCGTTTTGCGTTTGCGAAAGTTTGCCTACTGTTTTTTCTAATTCCTGTGTTCGCTCATAAATGGTCTGTTCTAAGTTGTTGTTGAGGATAGAAAGTTGTTCGTTTAGAAGCTCTACTTCTTCGTTTTGGCTTAAAATTTCTGCATTTTTTTCTATTAAAGCATTATTTTGAAGCTCTATTTCTTTTGTTTTTTGTAATAAAATCGCATTAAGTTGTGCTTTTTCGCTGTTGCTTTTATGCAGGATATAAGCCAAGAAAAAAAGCAGGGCTGCGCCTATCAAAATACAGACAATAACGATAATTTTATTCTGATTTTTTTCCTTTAAAAGTTCGTTTTCTGTGGTTTTTTTGCCCAAATTATAGGCGGCTTCGGCGTTGTATATCTTGGCGTGGTTCTGATTTTTGAGGCGATTTTCATACAAACTATCGTGCATGAGAAGGTAGTGGTAGGCTTTCTCGAAGTTTTTTTGTTGCGCATAAAGCAGATGTAAGTTTTTATAAGCGATTGCACGCGAAACTTCTAATTCGGCATACTTTTCTGCCAATACTAAGGCACTATCGCCCAAAAGTTCGGCACGCTTCCAATCGCCTTCTATGATAGCAATTTCCACTAAGGCATTGAGGGCATTGATGGCACTCTTGACCTCTCCAAAGCGGCGGCTTAGGAGATAATCTTGCTCTAAAAAAGTTTTGGCTTTTTCATATTCTTTTTCTTTGATATACACAGCCCCAATATTGCCTACCAAGAGTCCGATGGCAGCCGAATCTTTCCTTTTTTGTGCATATTCTAATCCAATATGAAAATGTTGAAGTGCAATTTGATGTGCGCCTTGTCTTTCTTTGGCAAGTCCAAAATTGAGGTGCGCATGCATAGTAAGCCAAAGGTCTTTGATGTTTTCGGCGATAAGTAGCTCTTTTTCAAAGTAATAGGCAGCCCTCTGCCAATCTTTGATGCGCCAATAAATCGTACCAATTTCATCATACTGATAGGCTAATTCATACAAACAACCTGCCTGCTGGTACATTTCTGCCGCTTGCAAATAATAAGTAATGGCTTCTTCTTCTTTCAACATTTTCACTAAAATATTGCCTAAAAGCGCGTACAAAGTCCCTCTTTCATACAAGCCATAAACCTCTGTTGCCGCTTCGCCTGCACTTTCTATCGTGTGCAATCGCTCTTTGGCTTCCACCAATAAACCGACCACAGCGGTATCCTGCAATAGCTTTTTTCGCGCTTCATAGATAAAAAAATAAAAGGCAATTTTTTTCTTCAAAGAAGGATTTAGGTCTTTTTTTTGGGTCAGATTTTCAAATTTTTGTAGATAAAGGTGTCGCGTTTCTGATGTACCTTTTTCTAAGGAATCTAATAAAACGCGCCAACTCTTACTGTAAATGCGTACCTCTTGCTCTGCCAATTCTGCGACAAATTTCTCACTCAAATTGGGCTGCTGCGCCCATGCCGCCTTTTGAAAAGTGCAGCCAAGCCCCAAAAGGAGTAACCAAACCCAACAAAAACTGCTCAAACTCGTTCTTTTCCTTTTCTTTACAATCCTCATATTGCCAACCCTAAAAGTAGTACCCACCAAATCTGAAAATCAGGACAAGTCTGAAAATCAGGAAAAGGTAGGGCAATTTAGCAAGAAAATAGGGATTGCCCAAATATGATTTTAAGTTTTTTTAAAGATAGCAGACAAGGCAGAGTCTTAAAATCCTTTGTTTGCGCAATAAAATCTTGCACTTGCTATTTTTTTTGACATTTTTGGGGCTGCCCCCGACCAGAAATTGTTTTTCTGCCCAAAAAATGCGAACTTGCTTTGGTTTTTACCGCATCTCCCCCGAATCTGAAAAAAATCTGAAAAAAAACTGAAAAATATGGCAGAAAATCAGCCTCTTGCGCCCAATCAAGGCGTTTCTTATGACGAAGATAGCATACGCTCGCTCGATTGGCGCGAACATATCCGTTTGCGTCCCGGCATGTATATCGGTAAGTTAGGCGATGGCTCGGCTGCCGACGACGGCATCTATGTCTTGGTCAAGGAAATTTTAGACAACTCCATCGATGAATTTGTGATGGGCAACGGCAAAAAAATCGAAATCCAGATTGAAAAACACCGCGTTACGGTGCGCGACTATGGCAGGGGGATTCCCTTGGGCAAAGTCATCGACTGCGTTTCGAAAATCAATACAGGGGCAAAATACGACTCCGAAGCCTTTAAAAAAGCCGTCGGACTCAACGGCGTGGGTACAAAGGCGGTCAATGCGCTCTCTACTTATTTTCGTGTGCAATCTTTTCGGGAGGGGCAGACCAAAGTAGCCATCTTTGAAAAGGGCGAATTGCGCGAGGAGCAGCCCCTTGCCGCTACCAATGAAAAAAATGGTACGCTTGTCATTTTCGAGCCTGATAATAGCATTTTTAAAAATTATCGCTTTATCCCCGAATTTTTAGAGGAGCAACTTTGGAACTATGCCTTTTTGAATGCAGGGCTTGCCCTGATTTACAATGGGCAAAAGTATGTTTCCGAGCGAGGGCTTTATGATTTATTGCTCCGAAAGGTAGATGAAGAAAAATTGCGCTACCCTATCATTCATCTCAAAAGTCAGGATATCGAAGTGGCTTTGAGCCACAACGACGAGTATGGCGAGGATTATTATTCTTTCGTCAATGGGCAATATACCACACAGGGCGGCACGCATTTGGCGGCGTTTCGCGAGGCGGTAGTCAAGACGGTGCGCGATTTTTATGGCAAAAATTTCGAGGCTGCCGACATCCGACAGTCCATTGTGGCGGCGGTTTCTTTGAAAGTGCAGGAGCCTGTCTTCGAATCGCAAACCAAGACCAAATTAGGCTCTACCCATATCGCACCCGACCCCAATAGCCCAACGGTGCGTAGCTTTATCAATGACTTTTTAAAAACAGAATTAGATAACTACCTACACAAAAATCCGCAAGTGGCGGAGGCTCTGCTCAAACGCATCATGCAGTCGGAACGCGAGCGCAAGGACATGGCAGGTATCAAAAAAATAGCCAATGAACGCGCCAAAAAAGCGAACCTTCACAACAAAAAGTTGCGTGATTGTAGGGTACATGCCAACGACGAAAAGGGCGACGAAATTATCAGAAAACGAACTACTATTTTTATCACCGAGGGCGATTCGGCAAGTGGTAGTCTTACCAAAGCGCGTGATGTGCAAACGCAAGCCGTTTTTAGTTTGCGTGGAAAGCCGCTTAATTGCTTCAACCTGACCAAAAAGGTAGTGTATGAAAACGAGGAGTTCAACCTTTTGCAGCATGCCCTCAATATCGAGGAGGGAATTGAAAATTTACGTTACCACCGCGTCGTTATCGCTACTGATGCCGACGTAGATGGCATGCACATTCGTTTGCTGCTGATGACTTTTTTCTTACACTTTTTCCCCGATTTAGTCAAAAAAGGACACGTTTATATCTTAGAAACGCCACTTTTTAGGGTACGCAATAAAAAAGATACCATTTATTGCTATTCGGAAGAAGAAAAGCAGAAAGCGATGCGCAAACTTGGCAAGGGCTACGAGATTACCCGCTTCAAAGGGTTAGGCGAAATTTCACCCGACGAGTTTGGGCGTTTTATTGGCGAGGACATGCGCCTACAACCCATTATTTTGAGCAAAAATACCTCTATTCAGGATTTGCTTGCTTACTACATGGGTAAAAATACGACCGACCGTCAGCGTTTTATTATCGATAACTTAAAGGTAGAGAAGGATTTGGAAGTAGAAGCGGCGGTATAGCGTGGCGAATTGTCGCCTAAAATTATACGACTTAAAACTTATTGGTGCTAAGTTCTAAAAATTAGAAGTAAAGATAGGGACAAGACAATGCCTTGTCCCTACAAAAAAAGTTTAATTTAATGTGTTTCTTCCTTGCTTTTTCGCAATTCGCGAGCCTGCTGCCTAAATCCTATCTCTGGATTATAGCCATTTGAAACGCGCTCATATTTGCCGCTGCCATCATAGGGGCGTTTTTCGGGGTGCGTCTTACATTCTATCGAGCAGCCGCCGTCAAGATTTTCCAGACAAGTCTGACAAATAACGGTATGTCGGTTGCAGGTAGGATTGGCACAATTCACCATGTTATCCGATTTTGTACCACAGACATAACATTCGGTCAGAATGGTAGGATTTACCTGATTGACATCTACGGCTACCCGCCCGTCGAAGACGTAACACTTGCCTTCAAAGTCTTCGCCACCTGCTTCTGCCCCGTATTTGATGATGCCGCCATGAAGTTGATACACGTCTTGGAAGCCTGCTTCGAGCAGCAGGGCGGTTGCTTTTTCGCATTTGATTCCGCCTGTGCAGTAGGTCAGGATTTTTTTATCTTTTAGGTGTTCAATTTCGGCGAGGTGTTCTGGCAGCTCCCTGAAATTTTCCATGTCGAAGGTGAGGGCATTTTTAAATTTGCCTAAATTGTGTTCGTAGTTCGAGCGCATATCTACCACAACGACGTTGGGGTCGTTTTGCATCAGACTCTTAAATTCGGCAGGGGTCAGATGCTTGCCTGTTTTTTGGTAGGGCTTCAAATGAGGCAATCCCGCATGGACGATTTCCTCTTTGACGCGCACGTTGATTTTTCGGAAGGTATGCCCTTGCGCACCTTCAATTTTAAAATCGATGCCCTTAAAACGTGGGTCTTGGCTTACGCGCTCCATGTAGGCTTCACAGTCGGCAATCGTACCTGATACCGTTCCGTTGAGTCCTTCGGAAGCGACGATAATCCTGCCGCGCAAATTGAGTTCGATGCAGAGGGCATGTTGCTCGTTGCGTAGCGCAGTGGGGTCTTCGATGGGGGTGAAACAGTAGTAGAGCAAGACGCGATAGGGCAGCGGCTCACTTTCGAGTGAGGGCGAAAGATTAGGGGTTGTGTTCATAAAAATTCCGTTCTTAGGTTCTACTAAGTGGTTAGAAAGTTATAAAAAACTTAAAACGATAACAAAATTACAAGCATAAAATCCTCGTCCAGATTTGCGCAAGATTTTGTGGCTGCAAAGTTAGCCTTATTTGGGCAAAGCAAAAAATGACAAACGTCAGCAAATCGGCGGCTTATGGGTTCAGAATGTCCTCTGTGGGCGTTTTTTTTAGAAAAAGCGGATGAGCAAAAGCGTGTAATCGTCTTTAAAATCTACATCATCGGTAAAGTCATTGACGTTGGCTAAAATTGTTTCAGCGATTTGCTGCAAAGCCGAACAATGCACGCTATCGGTCAGGACTTCGCGCAGGCGTTCTGTGCCGTATTCTTCACCCGAAACGGGGTTTCGCGCCTCTATGATGCCATCAGTATAAAGCAGTAAGATGTCCTCTTCTTCAAATTCGTGGTAGGTAGTTTCTATATGCTGATTGTATAGGTTGCTTTTGAGAATATTCAAACCTAAGCCCTTTCCCTCCCAAAGTTCGGTCTGGTAGTCTAAATTTTTGTAGAAAATGGTAGGGCAGTGTCCTGCTCGCGCCTGATAGATAGATTTTTTTTCGGTATCGATGGTCAGATAGGTAGCCGAAACAAAGATGCCGCGCTCTAAGCAGCTGGAAAGGGCGATATTGGCATATTCCATAAATAAGTCGGGGGCTAAGTCCATTTGCACCAAACTCTGAAATACGCCTTTTACCTGTGCCACGTAGAAGGCTACCGAAGTGCCATGCCCTGCCACGTCTGCAATCATGACGACGTATTTTGTAGGATTGACCTGATAAAAGTCGTAATAATCGCCGCCTACTTCGCTCGAAGAGCCTGTAAGGGCAAAGATGTCGAAGGCTTCATTTTGTTCTAAGCGTTTGGGCAGGAGTCTGTTTTTTACCTTTCGCGCCAATTCAAGCTCATTTTTATACTGTTGTACCTTTACTGCCTCTGCCAAGAGTTTGAAATTGTGGAGCGTAACACTTGCCTGCGAAACAAAAGGGTGCAGGGTAGCCAAAGCCAAACCATCGAAAGCATTTTCTTGTCTTTTGAGCAGGACGAGCGTACCCAAACGCTGCCGCTGATTTTCAAGTGGAATGGAGAGCAAGGAATGATATTCCATTTGTGTTGTGGGCGTTTCGAAAAGCTGTTTGGCTTGAAACTTTCGCGCTTTGAAGGGGTCGTCTTGGCTGTGCAGGTTTTTAAGTTCTAAGCCTCTTTGGTAGCGGAGGGCTTTTTCGTATGAAATATTGTGCAGAATGAGCTTGTCTTCTTGGTCTTCTACTTCTATCCAAGCGGCATCTGTACCCAAAATTTGTTGCGCACTATTGAGGAGCAGGCGATAGATTTGCTGTTCGTTGTCGCCCCCTGAAATGGCGGCGGAAAGTTGTTGTACCTTGTCTAATTCGCCCATCTTTTTTTCAAAGACCGAAGCAGTGGGCAAATTAAAAAGAATGGCAAAAAAGGCAGATAAGCCATAAAGAGCCGTAAAGAGATAGAGTCCGATAAAAAAGACGCTGCGTTCTAAGTTGGTGATGAGGGTAGAAACTTCCTCTATGCGGTCTGTGCCAATTTGTTGGTAGGAAAGAATTTCATAGACAAAATAAGATTGTATCAGCAGCGTAATACCCAGATAAGCCAAACTATTGAGTTTGTGTTGGTAGCTAAGAATGGCTATCCATTTGAGATTGACCACTAAGGGCAAAAAACCGATAATTAAGACCACCAAAAGCAGAAGGCTCAATAGCGGCGGTACTTGCTGCGGACGCGCCAAGTGCATCACCGTAGAAATAAGCAGCAGCGTATAAAAGCCGCGCCAAATACGGCGATTGAGGCGGTTTGATTTGTATAAAATCATGTGCCGCCATTTGAAAAACATAGTAATTAGGAAGATGCTAAAAAGTGCCAAGTCGAGGTGATATAGCACATTGTAGAGAAAAATGTGTTCGAGCCAAAAGCGGCTCGTCATCCAGAGCATGCCACGTAGGATAAGCGAAAAAATGCCACAAAAGGTCGTAATCGCAAAGGTCTTATGAATCCGCCCGTAGAAATCTTCGTCATGGGCTTGTTGCGTATCCGATTTGTGGGTAAAGAGCCAAGCACCTAAGATAAAGAGATTGAGAAAAAGTCCCTTTAAAAAAAAAGGAAGCCCTTTTTCACTCTGTCCGTTTGTCCAATAATAAATCTCTAAGGTTTCATAGCCGACGAGCAAACACCAGCCCAGAAAAGCCCCTAAGAAAGCAGTATATTTGATTACCTGTCGTGATGTAGTCGCTTGCATAGTCTAAAATCAGGGGAAAGCACCGTTTTTGTAAAGGGTAGAAGACAGCCCTTTCCCAATTTGGAGGCAATATAACCCTTTTCACAGACTTCCCCAATATTTTTTTCGCGCAAGCGCACAGTTTCTTTCTACTGCCGCGCCGCTTACTTATGCCTATGGTTTCAAAATCAAGCGTTTAGCGATTAAAATTGCCCTACTATCTTATTGCATGCTTACTGCCCTTTCACTTTTTTTCACCTTCAAACAATTTGATTAGAACAAAAACGTTACTTTTGCAAAGGCTTTGCTTTTGCTTGCAAGTTGCGCTCTACCAATCGCCATCTGCTAATAGTGGTCTGAATCCGTATAAGATAAGCCCCAATTGATGGCAACTAACAGAACATAGAGATACGCTTGAAAGAAATCTAAAAAAACTGAAAAAAAATGTGGAACTTTGCCCTAAAAGGCATCAATACCATAACGCTTTCCTTTCGCCTGGAAGGAAAACGAAACTTCTCAATTCCAATCTAATAAATCCTAAGAGATTATGAAAAAAAACCTCTTGCATCTCTTTTCTATTGCCTTTTTTTCGCTGATAGCCTTATCGGTGCAGGCGCAGGAATACGGCATGGAGTTTGCCAACGACGGCTATAATCACAACTCTTTGCGCCCGATTCACGAGTCGCAGATTATGTATAAAAAGACCCTCTGGTTTAAAGTCTTGCTCAAAGAAAAGCAAAACAAGCCTTTCTTCGCTCGCGCCAACGAAATTACGAAGGTAATCTTTGAAGCTGCCAAAATGGGCATCATCAGACCTTACGAAAACGATTCGCTCACCACGCGCATGTCTACAGAAACCTTCTTAGAAAAGCTCAAAATCCCTTCTGACGGACCCGAACTTACCGAAGAAGAAATCGCGATGGGCTTCGGCGCAGACGACCTCGGTTGGGGCGGCGGCGGCGGCGGCGACGACTGGGGTAGCGGCGGCGATTGGGGCGGCGGCGATGGCGGCGGTGGCTCGGCAGCTCCCGAAGCGGCAGAATTTATGCCACAGCAAATTTCTATCATGGAAATCCGCGAAGATTTGCTTTTTGATAAAAAACGCTCGCGCATGATTCACGACATTCAGTCTATCGGTTTCTGGATTCCTGCCGAACTCGACACCAAGACAGGTATGGAAAAACCTTTGGCTTTCTTTAGCTACAAAGAATTGGTTTCTAACCTTTTCCGCGACAACCCAAAAGCCATCTGGTACAATACCAACAACAACGCACATCATAGAAACCTCGAAGAAGCCTTCGACTTGCGCCTCTTTACAGGCAAAATCATCAAGTACGATAACTTAGACGACGAAATGATTATCGACATGAACGACGGCGATACACAGCGTTCGCTTATCGGAAGTGAGCAGTACGAATACAAGCAAATCGAGTACGAAAGCAACCTTTGGGAAAACTAAGCCTTTCCCTTGTCTTTAATAAGCACCCTGCCCTCTGCCTCAAATTTGCCGCCGCAAAAGTGAGTTTCAAAGAGTGCAGGGTGTTCTATGTTTGCTTATCTTTGTGTTTCGAAAATAGACAACAAGCCGTTTTCCTACAAAAAAACTTTGCTTGGATAGGGCTTGCTATCGCCCACTATCAAAAACTTTCAAACGACCCTAAAAAAAAGCCTTATGCAACTCTCTCAAAAACTGAAATGGGAAGCCTTTTTAGAAATTTTGGTTCTGATTTTGGTTTTGATTTTGCTAAACTTAGCGGCGCAGCGTTATTTTTTTAGAATAGACCTCACGCAGGAGAAACGCTATACCCTTAGTCAGGCTTCTATTCAGATTTTGGAAAACTTGGAAGAGCCTGTTTATATTGATGTTTATTTGGAAGGCGACCTAAATGCCTCTTTCAAAAGGCTGCAAAAAAACTTGAAAGAAACCTTAGAAGAATTTAAAACCCATGCAGGCAGCAAGATACAATTTCGCTTTATAGACCCCGAAAGCATTGCGCCCGACGATAAAAATCAATTTTATAGCGATTTAGCGCGTAGAGGCGTTCCCCCTACCAACCTTTTCGATACCCAAGACGGCAAGAAAATACAGAAAATCATCTTTCCCGGTGCCATTCTTTCCTACAAAAACAAAGAAACAGGCGTATTACTTTTAAAGGGCAATCAAAATGCAAGTCCGCAGGAGCAGCTCAATCAGTCCATAGAAAATTTGGAATATGAATTGATGGCTGCCATCAAAAAGATGAGCCAAAAACAGAAGCAACTCATAGGCATTATCGAAGGACACGACGAACTTAGCCCTACCCAGATGATTGATGCCGAGCGCAGTCTATCCGAATTTTATGCCGTAGAAAGGCTCAATCTAAGCCGTTTCGAACAGAAGGCTGCCCTACAAGAGTATGATGCCATTATCTTGGCGCAGCCCAAAAAAGCCTTTTCTGAAAAGGAAACCTACCTTTTAGACCAATACCTGATGCAGGGCGGAAATCTGCTCCTTTTTATAGACCAAATCCAGATGAACCTCGATAGCATTGCCCTCGAAGGTACGTATGCTTTTGCTTATGATTTAAAACTTTTGGAGATGGTCTTCCGCTATGGCGTGCGCCTCAATCAGGACATGGTACAAGATGTGCAATCGGGCAATATTGTGGTCAATGTAGGAAATATCGGAAACCGCCCCAACTTGCAGCGCGTGCCTTTCCCTTATTACGTTGTCGCGAACAAATTTGAAGACCACCCAATTACTAAAAATTTAGGAGCGGTTTATTTGCGCTTTGCAGGCAGTTTGGATACCGTCCGAACGGCTGCCCCTATCCAAAAAACGCCCCTTATTTTTTCTTCCGAATACAGTCGTATCAAACGCGCTCCTACCCTTATTTCGCTCGAAGAGCTAAAATCCGACCTTGTCCCTGAATTATACCAAACGCCTCATCTGCCGCTCGCTTACCTTTTAGAGGGCAATTTTAACTCTGCTTTTGCAGGGCGTTTCCCACCAGAGCCTTTTTCGAAGGACGATTTTATAGAAAAGGGGCAATACGGAAAGGTCTTTATTTGTGCCGACGGCGATGTCCTATTGAGCGAAATGGATAAGAAAACGGGCAATCCGTTGCCTTTGGGCTATGAACCCATTAGCGGACAGACTTATAGTCATAAAGATTTGCTGCTCAATGTTTTAGCCTATATGCTTGATGCCGAAGGTATCATTGCAGCACGCTCAAAAGAAATTGTCATTCGCCAATTAGACCCCTTTCAGGTGCAAGATGACCAACTTTTTTGGCAGACCTTCAACTTAGTTTTGCCCCTAATTGTCATTCTTTGCTTTGGTCTGATTTGGTATGGCGTGCGAAAAAGGCGATTTGGAAAGTAATTTTTTAGGTACGATAAAATAGCCTTTCTAAATAAGTTTTGTGGTATCAAAGGGGTTGCGTTTGGCTTTGTTGCAAAAGTCTGAAACGCAACCCACCCAAATTCCAATGATGTTAAGTTAAATGCTAAAAAAAAGGAAAATGTAGGGACAAGGTATTGCCTTGACTCAAAACGGGACTTTTGCCAAATCTTATTTTGTTTAAAATTTAAAATGTAAGATTTTCCACAGAACTTAATATTACTTTGCTGCAATCAAACGCGCGAAGCTGGAGCTTCACGCTACAATGTAGTGAAATTGAAATAAAAAGGGTTTTCAGACTCAAAACGGGACTTTCGCCTACTTTTTTTATTTTTCACAAAAAAAACACCTACTAAAAAGCAGGTGTCTTAATCTATGCTTATGAAAACAAGAGGTTACGAGCGGATTCGAACCGCTGTACAGGCTTTTGCAGAGCCTTGCCTAGCCACTCGGCCACGTAACCTTTTGTGTCAAACCTGATGCGTTAGAACCAGTTTTGACGAAATTGTCGAACTGTGAAGTGCTAACAATCAGTATAGAGTTACAAGTGTAGTGCGCTTGCTTCCGTTAGAAAGCGATACAAAGGTAGGCTTTTTTTTTCAACCCTCCAAACTTATTTTCCGTTTTTTTTCAAAAAAAAGCAAGTCTGGCTATTAAAGGTCTGAAAAAGAAGCGTTTGCGTTTGGTATTGTTTGGTCTGCTAAAAGGCTTATTGCGGACTTCCCTCGCGGCTTACCTTTCGCAAGCTCCACAAAGCGACCAATCCGACCAAGAAAAAGAGCATCAAACCGATAGCGGAGTTGCGCATATTGCCTGTAAGTTGCTCGATGAGTCCGTAGGCAAGCATGCCCAAGGAGGTAGAAAATCTTTCGGCAATGTTGAAAAAGCTAAAAAAAGAAGCGGTATTTGCCGTATCTTCGGGTAAATACTTAGAAAATGTAGAGCGCGAAAGGGATTGTATGCCCCCCATAATCAGCCCGACCCATATTGCCAAGATGTGGAAATCATACGTGCCTTTGCGCACAAAATAAGCGGCTACACAGATGCCTATCCACATCACGACCATTATCAGAAGGGCGGATAAGTTGCCAAAACGTGCCGAAATTTTAGAAAACACAAAAGCACCAATCGCCGCCACTAATTGTATCACCAAAATAATCCCGATAAGCTCGGAAGTAGGTAGTTGTAGCTCTTTCTCACCAAAAAGCGAAGCCATAAACATCACTGTTTGCACGCCCATGTTGTAGAAAGAAAAGGCGATAAGAAAGCGCAATAGGCGTGGCATCTTCAAAATAAGCCGCCCTACTTCTTTGAGTTCTTCTATGCCTCTTTTGGCGACGCTGCCCAAACTTTCTAAGGTGTGGCGCGTGTCGCGTAGGTAGAAAAAGGCAATTTGAGAAAAAACAAGCCACCAAACGCCTACTGTCAGAAAGGAATAACGCGCACCCATAGCAGCATCTTCTATGCCAAACCATTCGGGCTTTTCCACCATTAAAATATTGACGATTTGCAAAATCACACTCCCGATATAGCCCATCGCAAAGCCACGCGCACTGACGCTATCATAGCGGTCTTCGGTTGCAATTTCTGGTAAAAAGGCATTGTAAAAGACCATGCCTCCTGCATAGCCAATGCTGGCAAGGGCGGCTGAAATAATTGCAAGCTCGACATTGCTACCTTTGAAGAAAAACAAAATCATACAAGAAAACGCACCTAAATAGGTGAAAAACTGCATAAAAAACTTCTTCTTGCCGCCATAATCGGCAATGCCTGAAAGAAAGGGCGAAAGCAAGGTAATGAAAAGATAGGCTACCGAAAGCGCGTAAGAGTACAAGACGGTATTTTCTACCGAAAAGCCAAAAAAGGAAACTACGTCACTACCATAGGCAGCACGCGAGGCTTGGTTGAAGAAAATGGGAAAAATGGTAGTGGTAATCACCAAATTATAAACCGAATTTGCCCAATCAAAAGAAGCCCAAGCGTTCAAAACTTTGGGTTGATTTTTAGGGGCAGCAGGCAGATTTGCGTCCAGCATGTGGCAGGGAGATAAAAAAGGTGAGCTATTTTAATTTGAAAGCAAAAGATACGAAAAAAAACGAAAAAACAAGTCGGCGAGCCAATTCGAACAAAAAAACGCTTGCAGTATTTAGTTGCAAGCGTTTTGGAGATTCAAATTCTAAGCAAAACTGTGAAAGGGTAGGAATAAGGAGAGGTTCAAGGCGTTTTTTCTGACCTATTCCTCGCTTATTCTTGACCTATGACCTATTCTTCACCTACCGCATCTTTGGTGTCAGGTGTTGTTTCGTCTGGCTGGTCTGCGGGCTTGAGGCGGTCTATTTGCTGCAAAGAAGCGTATTTATAAGTGCCATATACGGCGCGTTTGTAGGCTTCTAAGGCTTTGTCTTTCTCGTTGATTTTCTCGAAGAAAACGCCCATTGCAAAGTTGTACTGCGCCTTTGTTTCGGGGTCGATGCCGGGAAACTGCAAGAGTTCGTCTAAGGTTTTGATAGACTGCGCCGTATTTTTGAGCTTGTGCTGGGCAATGGCTTTGATAAAGACAACGGCATAGTTTTTAGGCTGCTGTTGCAAACATTCGTCTGCCGACTTGATGGCATCTTCATAGCGTCCTGATTCAAGCTCTAATTCTGCTAAGTCTGCAAACTTGTAGGCGCGTTTGATGGCGTTGGGTTCGGTCTGAATCGCCGTTTTTTGGTGTTCAATAACGGCAGATTTATCAGTAGAAGAGGAGGCAATTTTCACCAAAAGGTCGTGTGCTTGTGGGAAGTCTTTGCGCATCTTCAATGCCGTTTCTACCAATTCCTTGCTTTTGTCCATTTCATAGATTTTGAAATAAGAAAGGGCAATGGCGTGATAGAACTGGGGCGAAAGCTCGATGATAGGCTTTACATAAGGTCCCCATTGTGCTTTTTTGAAGGCTTCTTCTTTTTCGTCATACTTGGCTAAGTAGTGATAGGCATATCCCAATTCGAAATAATAGCGTGCGATGTCCTGTGGTGCGTCGCTGGTCAGTTTGCCTACGGCTTTGAGTGCGCTATTTTTAGCCTCCTCGTACTTATTGACGGTGTTATTGTATTTAGCATCAAAATACAAGACCTGCAAATCTTCGGGCGCAATTTTTTTAGCATCAGCGATATGCTGCCCTGCTTCCTGAATTTTGCGGTTGCGTGCCAAAATGGTGATGATATTGAGCTTGTAAGAAAGTCGCTTATTGGCATCAGTTTCGTGCTTGTAGGCGTTGTCGTAGGCGACGATGGCTTGGTCGTATTGCTTATTTTTTTTGTAAAGAACAGCCAAACGCGAATGAGCATCTACATAGTCGGGTTTCAAAGCAACCGTCTTTTCGAAACTTGCGATAGCTTGGTCGCCCTGCTGCATCATCATGTGGCAGAGTGCCTTTTCGTAATGATAGTTGGGAACGGAGGCATCTTTTGAGATGGCGATGTCAAATTGCTCGATGGCTTGTTTATACTGCCTTTGGCTGCGGAGGTTCTTACCTTTTACAAAGTCGTCTAAGGCAGTTTGCGCAAACACCGAAAAGGAAAGGCTTAGGAGAGGTAAAAGAAGGCATATTTTCCAGTTCATATTGTTTTGGCTTTTTTGTGAATGAAAAAGATTGGGGATAAAAGGACGAAACCAAGAGAAGGTAGTTGCCCTTTGTATCCAAAACAAATAGAGAAATTGCAACATATCCCAATAGTTTGGGGGCTTTTTAGCGGCTCTCTACTTGCAAAAAAGAGGCGAAGAGGAAATGGTATAAAAGAGAATAACAGATGAGGGAATAGCAGATGAAAGAATAAAAGAATAATAGCGTTTCAGATACAACAAGATTGCGTGTGAAAAGATAAAGACTTTGGGCAGCGGCTTATCGAGAGAAGAGAGGCGCAAAGACGCTCAAATCAGACCTTCCGCCCAAAACGCTACACAAGATAAGACCTAATCTTGTAATTGTCAAGTTAGGGGGCAGCACCACGCCATTTTATCTCTATTTTTTTTGAAGTAAAGCAAAAAGGTGGTAGCAAGTTTTTTTTCTAAGGTTCAGATTGCTTCTAAAAAGCCGTCATGTGGCAAATCACAACCTCGAAAAGGTACAAGGGTAGCCTATAAAGGCAAAGATGCGTCTTTTGGCTTTTTAGATAGAAAACTGTGCCACAAAGATACGATTTCCCTTCTTGATACGCAATTTTTTTGGCAGAAATTCGAAAAAACTTACACTTGTTAGGCAAATCGGGTCTTTTTTATTTTTATTTTCAAGGCGGCATAAATTTGGAACACAAAAAAACTGCCTCTTTCCGAAAAAAGAGGCAGTGGGTGGGCAATTTGGAAAAGCCCTTTCTAAACTAAAAATCTACTTGTATCGCACCTTTTTTGTGCCTCTGCTTCGCTTTTTCGTTGTAGAGCGAAGGGCTATTAGTGCTTGTTGTCAAGCATTTGTGCTTGCGTCGTTTCCAGCGAGTCTGCCTTTTCTGTGTCTTCGGCAGCTGCTTGGCTTTGGGTCTGCTCTTCTTGCATACCGTCCTGCTCATCAAGCAAAGGCTCGACAGGGCGCAGCGGCTTGGGCATACGCCCATAAAAGAGATTCGCCTCAAATTCGCGTTGTTTTTTCAAATACGCATTGGGTCGTCCATTGACATGCACCCAACGGGCTAACTCTTGCTCTATTGGCTCTCCATTTTTGAGCTTCTGAAACAAGGTACTCTTGCGCAATTTGCTCGAACCAAAGGCATAACAAAAGTGTGTGATTGCCATTAGCTCCTGTGGGGCAAGGTCTAACTGACTTTCTACCCAAGAGCGAGCCAAGCCAAGGTCATGCTCCAAGAGTGAGTCGGCTTGTGCGGCTGTAATCCCTTTGTAAAGGGCTTTGTCTTTTGCCGTTAGCACATGTCCGTAGCCGATACTCATATAACCGCCCGAACAAGCACGCGGTTTGGTAAGCAGCGTTTCATGGGCGCGAATATAATCTTTCAAATCCTCCCACGAAAACTGTGCTTCTTCGCTGGCTGTTGCAAGGGCTTCGCTTTCAGATAGGGTATCTGCTAAAAGCGAATCGGGCGTAAAGGTTTGGTGCAAAGCAGAACGAACTTCTGCCCAATTAGGACTTTGGAAAGCACCAAAAACGCATAGACAGAGCAACAGAGTAGGCAAAAGAAGTCGCTTGTGAAATGTATCCATTCAAAGAACTTGTTGGTGAATGGGTGCAAAATTAGGAAAAAAAACACAACTCCAAACCTTATACCTTGAAAATCAGGCACTAAGCCCACTATCCTAATTTGGTTTTCTGTGTTAAAAAATCGTGAATACTCTTTTTGTATGCCTTCAAATTCGTTTTTTTAGAATTTTATTCCGAAAAAACGCAAAAAGGCAGTAGTTTATATTGTTTTCATAAAAAATCTAAAATCTATTTTTTGTCTATCTTATCCTAAAAAAAATCCTATTTGAACATGTTTTGCAAATGCAGGTTTCAAATGCACAAAAAACCATCAGAAAGAAACTGACCTTTGGTCATTTTTGTAGCCTGCTAAAAAAGTTTTCGAAGTTTGGAAAAAAAGAAATATTTTCCTTACTTTTGTAGGAAAGCCCTTCAAAATTCTATTTTTCAATTCCTTTTCTATCCCCATTGTTTTTATGAAGACAAAGCCACGACAAATTGGCATTACGGGCGGTATTGGTAGTGGTAAAAGTTATGTATGCCAACTTTTTGCTGCCTATCAGATACCTATTTACGAAGCCGATAAACGCGCTCATCAGGTGATGGAAGAAGATTCAGACTTGAAGGCGGCTATAATTTCTCTTTTTGGCTCAAAATCTTACATCGACGAGGGAAAGCTCAATCGCGCCTACTTAGCCGAAGTAGTTTTCAATCAGACTTCAAAAATAAAACAATTAGAGAATTTGGTACACCCTGCCGTCGCACGCGACTATGCCGCTTGGGTGGCTTCACAAAAGGCTGCGCCCTATGTTTTGAAGGAGGCTGCATTGCTTTTCGAAACAGGGTCGTATTTACAATTAGATGCAACCATTTTGGTAAGTGCGCCGCTCGAAACGCGCCTTGAGCGTGTGCAGAAAAGAGACCCCCATCGAACAAGGGAGCAGATTTTAGCCATCATCGCCAAGCAGATGCCTGATGCAGAGAAAGAAAAGTTGGCAACCTATCATCTCGATAACAGCCCTTGGGCAGACATCAAGGCGCAAGTGGCGGCTTTGCATCAAATTTTAATCGCTTCCTCGATGGCGTAGAAAAAGAGTTTGCTGTTTTCTTTTTTATTTATACGCTTAAATTAGTGGCTACTGCTTGCCCTTGCCTGTATTACACAGGCATAAAATAAATCTCAAAAAAAGCACTCAAAACACAAGCATTTTCAAGATAATTTTTTATCTTTGTAGGGTAGAAAGGATAAGCCAAAAATTGTTATGACAACTTCATGGAAAATGAAAAAAAATGAAAAAAAATATTGTATTATTTATCGTAATACTCCTAACTGCCTGCAATTCAGCAGAAGAACAAAATCTAAACATTCAAAACATCAATACAGACAACTGGTGTCATATCGAGCATCCTTACTTTTCTTTTAAAATGCCTCCGCATTGGGAAATAAAAAGCGTACACAATGAAAACTCTAATTTTCAAATAACAAACAATAGAAATACAGTAATAGATATGCGAAGTCTTCATACAGTTATTCCTCCTCGATATCCCAAAATAAGTAAAAATGAAATAAAAATGGGTAAAAAAATAGACTCTTTAAAAGTAACAAATATTTACAAGAAAAATGACTTTTATATTCATGTGATTTATCATAATTCTTCAAGGGGAATTGATTTTTACAAAAAAGGGTACGTTCCAGAAATACATTTTTTCTTTGAAAACCCTGAAAATAAAGAGGAGTGTTTCAGGCACATTTCTTTGGGTGCTTTTCCTGTGTTAGAGTACGGTTATAAGTATACTGTTCAAGATTTAGATACAATCATAACCCTATTTGATACGGTAGTGCCTAAAATTGTGCAAAAAAATAAAACAAGCGAAAACAAAAAAACAACTTATGTAAGTTTTAATAGGGATAATTTTTTCAATGTTCCTACTGACGAAACGAATGAAAACGAAATTTATATGGATAGTGTAGAAAATAAAGAAATAAAGGTGGTTTATATACAAAAATGTAGATAGTATCTTGCCTATGTGCAAAGACAACGGCGAAAAAATGAGTTATCATAACTAACAGTTTTCAAATAACTGTTAGTTATTTGCTTGTTTTCTAAACCACTTCAAACCCTAACAGTCTTTCATCGGGCAAGGAATCGCCTTTCCACGCTTCATGGTCTTGCCTTTTCCGTATTTGGGCTTGTGGCTCTGACAGGATACAAGAAACAAAGGGAGCAGCAAGAGTCCTACCAAACACAGTAGGCGTGCCAATCGGAACGTGAAAAATTGGGGCAGCAATCGCATCATGAAATAAACTTGGTGAAAAAGAGAGAGGTCTATTTTTTCTTTTTAGATTGTTTATAGCTCTTGTATTTGGGTGTCCAAGGCTGCTTGGGCGAGTGAATACAACTGCTCACAAGGCTGCCAAACCAAAGGAATAGGAGAAAAAGCACCCATTTAGAGGCGTGGGAACGTATTTTTTTCATCGGAATTAGTATTTTTTTAAGATAGAATAGACAAAAGTAGTGCCAAAATAGGGATTGCTACCAAGCCTTTACGTGATGAATCTTCTTCTCTTCTTTCGGATTTTTAGGCTTTGAGCGTGCCAATTTTACTTTGTCATTTTTGGGTGTCCAAGCCTGACGCGGCGCGTGAATACAAGATTCGAAGCTAAAAAAAGCAAGGACACAAATTAGAAGCGCGATGAGGCGAAATTTCATGAGTTTGTAAGATTTTTGAGGTACAATTTTTTATGTTACTTTTGTCTATGACCTTTATCCGAGCGCGTAGAAACTACGGCTGCTCACTTTTTTTAAAAGCCCTATGACTACAATACGCACAAACTTAGTAAATATTGCGGAAAAGCGCATCTACCCCGTTGAAATTCTGATAGAAAACGGAAAGATTGCCGCTTTGAAGCCACTTGAAAAAGAGGCGCGAGTGGCACATTTTGCCCTCTCTGGCTTTATAGATGCACACGTGCATATAGAAAGTTCGATGTTAGTGCCGAGCAGTTTTGCGCCCTTGGCTTTGGCACAAGGCACTGTCGCGACCGTTTCCGACCCACACGAGATAGCCAACGTCTTGGGCATCAAAGGGGTGCTTTTTATGATAGAAAACGCCAAACAAACGCCTTTAAAATTCTACTTCGGTGCGCCCAGTTGTGTGCCTGCCACGCCCTTCGAAACCGCAGGCGCGACTTTGGGAGTAGAAGAAGTAGCCCAATTATTAGCCCTGCCCGAAGTTTTGTATTTGGCTGAAATGATGAATTTCCCTGCCGTCATTGCCCGCCAACCAGAGGTGATGGCGAAAATAGAGCAGGCACACCGTTTGGGAAAACCCGTAGATGGGCATGCCCCTGCCTTGCGCGGCGCGGATTTGAAAAAATACATAGAGGCAGGCATTTATACCGACCACGAAGCCTTTACAGAGGAGGAGGCAGCCGAAAAGTTGGCTTTGGGTATGAAAATCTTGATACGCGAAGGAAGCGCGGCTAAAAATTTTGAAGCCCTTATCGGACTTTTAGACGCGCACTATCCCAATATGATGTTCTGTTCGGACGATAAACACCCCGACGATTTAGCCCTTGGACATATCAATCAATTAGTGAGCCGTGCCGTAAAAAAGGGACTCGATTTGTTTAAGGTCTTGCAGGTAGCTTGTCTGAATCCGATTGCGCATTATGGCTTATCTGTAGGCGGCTTGGAGGTAGGAAAGGCGGCGGATTTTATTATCGTCGAGGATTTGGAAAACTTTGAAGTCTTGCAGACTTATATCGAAGGCAATTTGGTCTATGACAAAGCCCAAAAAGAGACCTTTCTAAATGCCAAACCGCTGGAAAAGGAGGTTGTTTCCCAACTTAATTCTTTTAAAGCCCGAAAAAGAAAAGCAGAAGATTTTGCCTTTCCTATTCCGAAATGGGTGCGCCGCTTGCAGGTAATTGAAGTCCTTGATGGCGAGCTGATTACGCGCAGTTTGGTCTATAAAATGAAAAAAATAAGACAAATGACGGGCTTGAAAAATGGCGATAACTTCGAGGCAATACTTTTTGAGGACATTCTCAAAATAGTGGTCTTGAACCGTTATGTAGAAGATGCGCCGATTGCGATAGGCTATGTCAAGAATTTTGGTCTGAAAAAAGGGGCAATCGCTTCCACTGTCGCACACGATTCGCACAATCTTATCGCCGTCGGGACAAGCGACGAAAGTTTGGCAGAGGTTATCAATTTGCTGATAGAAACGCAGGGGGGCATTGCAGCCGTTTCACCTTTTGAAAAGCCGCAGGTATTGCCTTTGCCTATTGCAGGTTTGATGTCGGATAAAGATGGCTTATCGGTAGCGCAGGCATACACACAAATCGATACGTATGCTAAAAATCTTTGTCACCCGCCTTTACGTGCACCCTTCATGACCCTTTCTTTTATGGCACTTTTGGTTATTCCCTATCTGAAAATGAGCGACAAAGGGCTTTTTGATGGACAAAAATTTGACTTCACAAAGGTTTTTCAGTAGTGCCATAAAGTGCTACAACCGTTTTATTTTTCAAATTCAAACAAGCGTTGTAACGGTCAGAAGTTTAAAAAGCAGGGTTTTGTGCTTTGCGCAAATCCACTGAACCCCCACCCTGCCCCAGTAATGTTAAGTTCTGTGAAAGGACTTGTCTTGTAAAATTAGGAACGAAATAAAATTTGGACTTAAACCCTAAGGGTCTTCAAGACCCTTAGGGTTTGGGGCATAGAACAAGGCATTGCCTTGTCCGCAGTACGATTGAAATAAAAAAGGAATGAACCCCACCCTGCCCTCCCCCAAAGCGAGGGTGTCAAAACCAAATTTTATTTCGTTTTTGTAGTTTTCTGAAAAGGGCTTAAAAAAGAGAAACACTACCCTCAAAGAGGGTAGCGTTTCTGTTATCCTATCCTAAAAACTATCTAAAAAAACGGTATATCACAAGACAACAAACCAAAAAGGACGCTTTTAATGGGCATCTATCACCGTTAGGGTGTAAGTTGCGATGTCTTCGGCTTTGATGTTTGCCAAGCGGTAGGTACGATTTTCACTACGCTTTTGCTTGCTTTTCAAACTCGGCTGTGAGGAGTGCGTCAGGTAGGTAGTACGCGCTTCTACAATTTGCCCCTTCTGATTGTACCAAGCAATTTCTACTTGCAAGGACTGAACAGGATTTTCGCCTTTGTTGCCGATTTGCCACTCGATATGGTGATAAGTGCCATCGCCTTGAGCATCGAGTAGCTCATTTTTGCGCTCTTTGATAACAATTTCTGTTCCTTCAAGTGGTGCTGTCTGCCAAAGCAATTCTTTCTCTTGTATGAAAGCCGTTTCGTTTTGCTCTATCCATTGTATTTCGGCAACTGTAATCTGAATCTTTGCCAAGTCTAAATTTTGCCCTTCTTCGTATTCCAAATAATGCAAGGGCAAGACCTCGCCAGCGTGTGCTAATTGCTCGTGTGGCTGCACTAAGTCTATCCAATCGGTGCGCAAAATCGTACCTGCGGCATCAACTAAATCCACTTTGAGTTTGAGAAGGGCAACATTTGCGCCCTGCACCGCCACATCTGCCAAAAGATTGTAGGAATAGGCTTCCTGATAGGCGCGATACAAAGATTGTTCTACGCTTAGGTGCAGTTGTAAGTGCTGATTTTGATGCTGATACAAAAACTCTACGGGAACTTGCTGCATTGTGCGCTGTGCCGCTTGTGTGGCTTCGGTGGGCAGCCACGTGTTTTGGTTGTTGGGGGCGGCAGGCTCTTGCTGAATCAAGTCTAAGGCAGAAAAAGTCAGGGGTGCGCTTTCTGTTTGATAAAGTTGGAAGCCGAAATAATGATACGCCCAAACGCCGCAGGCAAGCATCGCCGTAGCAATAAGTGTGGCAAACGCAACTTGGTAGGTATGCTTGCTTTCCCAAATGTTTTCGAGCTGACTGGTGGTATAAATCTGATGGACAAGCTCATTGGCTTCTGCATGGTGGGGTGCTACCTGCAAACAGTGTTGTGCATAAGCAAGCGATTTCTCTTTGTCGCGCTTGTTTCCGTAGTCGAGCCAACGGTTTTTATAGGCATCGGCTAACAAAAAAAGTGCCTCTGTATGATTGCGTTGCCAAAGCAAGATGGTGTCGTATTCGTGAATAGCAGCCTGCCAATTACGCGCTTTGGCGTGTCGCTTGCCCTGTGCAAGGTGTAGCTCGATGGCTGCCAAAAGTTCTTGGTAGTCGTGAGCGTAAGCATAGCTTTTGCGGCGATAAGGATTGAAAAATAGACTGCCTAAGTAATTTTCTATTTCTTGGATTTTTTGTGTCGCGTTCATTGTCCTGCAAAGTTGAGGTTTGAAAGAAGGAATGAATTGATAGGATAGTGTTGTACCCTTCTTTTCAAATTCTTTGCTCAAAATCAGGGCATAAAGATGAAGGCACTGCATTTGTCGATAAAGGGGCGAATATTTACGATTTCAACTTTTAGGCACTTCTCTAAAAAGCCCCAAAACGGGAAGATGCCAAAAAACACAGTACAAAGGCGAATCTGGAGCTTCGCGCTACCGTTGTGGGGACAAGGCATTGCCTTGTCCGTAGTGAGATTGAAATAAAAAAGAATTTTCAGACCCAAAAATAGGGTTCAGTCCAAATTTTATTTCGTGTCAAATTTGATAAAACAAGACTTTTCACAGAACTTAACATCACTGGGGCAGGGTGGGGGTTCAGGAGGTTTGCGCGAAGCACAAAACCCCGTTTTTTGACATTCTGACCGTTGTAACAACGCCACTTTACAAAATCTGTGCTTTCCTAAGTGCAAGCTGATGAAGAAAATCTTGGGGGCGGTCGGTATAAAAAAGTAGCAGGTTTGTTTTCTGTTTGATGCCAAAAAACTTGCTTACCGCTACTTCCTCTTTGAGAAAAATAGCGCAATTATGGGTTTCTAAATCAGGCAGCAGCACCATTTTTATTGCTTTTTTGTCAGAAGGAGTTTCATTTGAAAGTTCTACTTTTTCTATTTTATCATAACTAAAAATGGCTTCCGCAGCAAGTCCGTTGTAAATTTGTAGGTTATTGGTATCCAAAACAATCGGGCGCATCTTGATAGCCCTTGTGTGTGCAAAAATTTGCAAGCAAGCATAAAGACTTAGCCCTGTCGCAACCCACGCCACTGTTGGATTCCACTGTGCCAAAAGCAGGTGCAGGACAAGCGTTTCCACCAGCAAAATAAAGAGTAAGCCATACAAAAGTCCGATACCGCCACTTTCTTGGTAGGTGCTAAAAGAGGTTTGATAATTTGGTTTTGCCTTTTTTTCCCACGCAAAAACGTAGTAGAGGCAAATTATTTCGGCAGCGACAAAATTAGTGGCTTTACTCTGACCCATAATTTTGCCCAACATCTGGCGCGTCAGATTTGGAAAATCTACTTGTTGCGTTTTTAGCTCTTTCCTTGCCACATAAAAACTATATCCTAACCAAAGCAGCAAGCCGATTTCGAGTAGCGGATAGACAAAAGTTTTCACATATTGCCAAGCCGTTAGGTTTTCTCCTGCCTGATTGCCTAAAATCAATTCTAAGACCAACAAACTAAGCAACCAAAGCCTTAACAAGGTATGCTTGCCTGCCGTACTTTTTCTTATCACAAGGTAGTAGAGAAAAGGCGCAAGCAGGAGCATATCAACCAAGATGGCTTGGGAAAGTAGTTCGGCGTTGTTGCTAAAAGCCTCTGTTTGGGTGATACAAAAGCTACTGATGGCGATAAGCAAGGGGATTCCGATAGCAAGATACCAATTCGGACGTTTTAGTTCGGTGATAGTGGTCATATTTTGTCTTTTTAAAGTGAAAAAAAGATTTTAATTAAGTATTTTCAAAAACAAATTTTAAAAAATAAAAAAATTAAAATTTAAACCCTATCACCAAAATATCATCTACCTGTTCTTCTTTGCCTGCCTGCTGCCAAAGCGTGAGTTCTTCTGCCAATGCTTCTTTTTGCGCTTGTAGCGGACGCTTTGATAGGCTCACCAAAAGGGCTTGAAAGCGTTGGGACATGTACTTGCGCCCCTCTTTGCCGCCAAATTGGTCTTGAAAACCGTCTGAATAGATGTAAAAGGTGCTATCTTCGGCTATCGGAATAGATTTTTGTGTAAAGATAGGATTCTGGCTGCTGCCAATGCCGCCAATGGGATATTTGCTGCCTTTGATAAGTTCAAAACTGCCCTGGCGCACATGCAAGAGCGGATTTTTTGCCCCTGCAAAATGTAGCAACCGCTCGTTTTTGTCGATGATACAAAGGGCGATGTCCATGCCGTCGCGGTTGTGTGTTTGGTCTTGATTGAGGTGGCGGCGCACATTTTCGTGCAGGGCGTATAAAATAGCGGCAGGCTCTAAAATGCGCTGACTTTCAATGACTTCATACAAAATATTGCTACCAATGACCGACATAAACGCCCCCGGCACGCCATGCCCTGTGCAATCTACGGCTGCAATAATAATCTGATGGTCGATTTCGGAAAGCCAATAAAAATCTCCTGAAACAATGTCGCGCGGCTGATAAAAGACGAAACTTTGTGGCAAAATGCGCCAAATGCGCTCCTGCGAAGGTAGCATCGCCTCTTGTATGCGCTTGGCGTAGGTAATGCTCGCCGTAATGTTCTGATTTTTCTCTTGAATTTCGTCATAAGCCTGTGAAAGTTTCTCTTGCTGCACTTCTAAGGTCTTATTTTTTTCTAAAATCTCATCTTTTTGTCTGACTACCTCTTGGGTGCGCTCCTTTACCAACTTTTCTAAGGCAATCTTGCTGGCTTCCAAACTCTTAGTACGCCATTTGATAAGACCAAAAATCATCAAAGTTGAGAACAGAAAGCCAATTATCTGCACCTCAATTTTTTGCCACCATTTCGGCAAGACCTCAAACTCAAAAGTAGCCGTTTGACTCCAAGCCTGATTCTCCTGCACACGAGAGCGCACTTTGAAGGTGTAAGTGCCTGCGGGCAGGTTTGAAAAGTTGGCTTCCGAGCGGTAGGTAGGCGGTTGGAAATCGCTGTGCAGTCCTTCTAATTGCCATTGATAGGTTGCGCCTTTGGGGTTAGAAAAGTCTGTGGTGTAGAAACGAATGACGAGCGAATTTTCTTCGGCAGGCAGGCGCAACTTTTGGGGTAGATTTTCCCAAGTGGTCAGACTTTCATACCATTTCTGATAGGTAGAATCGCGCCAGTTGGTCTGATTAAGCGACAAATTGACGGCAGTGATAAAAGTCTTGTGAGCTTTTGGAGCAACGGCAGAGCCAAAATCGCACCTCGTAACCCCTGTAAGATGCCCAACCCAAATGCCGCCTTCGCTATCTTCCATTATCGCCTTGCCGTTTGATTCTTCACCCAAATAGCCAAGTTCTTTGTTGAAATATTCTACTTTGACGAGATTGCCTCTGTCGTCGAAAGTGGCTTTGTCTAAGCCTCTTTGTGTGCCTATCCAATATTGATTTTGAACCTTCGAAACGGGCAGAATAGAGTAAATAATATCCGAAGAAAGCCCTTCGCCGCTTTGATAGGTAGTAAAATTTTTGCCATCGAAACGCGCCAAGCCACCATTGTAAGCCACTGCCCAGATGTGGTCTTTCCTATCGATATGAATTTGGAGGATAAAATTATTTTTAAGCCCTTGTTTGGTATTGAAAAGTTCAAACTTTTTGCCGTCCCATTTGCTAAGTCCGTTGAAGGTAGCAAACCAATAGTTGCCTTTTTTATCTTTCTTGACATCGAGTATCGTACTCGAACCCACTTCATTCAAATTGAATTGATACAACAAACTATCGGCGACTATATCGTACCCAAAAACGCCATTTGCTTGCGAACAAAACCAAACAATATCATCTATGCGCCTGATGGTTCTGTAATAGCCCGCAGGAATATGAAACCTTTGATGGCTGAATTGCCAAGAAAATTTGTCTTTTTCTGATTCTATAATTGAAATAATACCTCCTCCTGTGGCGGCAAAAATGGTGTCGCCCTTTTCAAAAAAATGCGATACGCGCCCTACGGCGGCTTGCTGGTTGCTGGCAAGGACGGTTTTGAGCCTGCCGCCTTCGTAAAGCGTAATGCCTGCGGCACTGCTGCCAAGCCACACTCTTTTTTTGCTATCTTCATAGATACCAAAAGTCATATTGCCTTGCAAGCCATCTTGTTGGGTAAAATTGCTAAAATAATCGTTGGGCAATTTAATAAGTCCTGCGCCGCGCGTTCCTACCCAAACCGAGCCTACCGAATCTTCCACTACTGCTCCACAGCCCGTTAGTGCGCCCTGCAAACCATTGGCAAAGCCATAAGATTTGACAAATTTTTTGTTTTGATATATTAAAATTTGGTTTAGGTTTGGATTTACTAAATACAATTTTTTATTTGTAAAATAGCGTACCTGCCACCCCAAACCCCAAATAAAAGGCTGCGGCACTTCAATTTTTGTGAAACGCTTTTTTCTTACCTCGAAAAAAAGAAGGTGCGCATTGCCTGTGTTAGGGTCTATGGCGGTGAGCCATTCATTTCCCTCGAAGTCTTTGTAATTGAAAAACAGGTTTTTGCCTACCAGAAGCGAATCGGAAGGGTATTTTTTTTCTACAAAAACTTTCCCATCAAAAGCATATAATTTCCCGTTTTGCGACAAAATTGGGTCATAATCTAAGGTATGTGTCAGACCCAACGTAGGCGAAGGGGCAGTAAGCGAATCGGCTTGCTCGAAAGGTACGAAGGTCTGACTTTGGCGCGGTTTCCAATAGAGCGTCTGATTGATACCCACGCCTCCACCAAAGACCAAGACCCAAACATTGCCTCTTTTATCGCAGGCGAGAGTGCCACCTAAGCGCAATTTGCCCTCTAATTCGGGGTAGGAATAAAAGTTATGCCCATCATATCGGGAAATGCTTTTGTTTTGTGAAAGTATCCAAAGTTCTTTTTCAGGGCTTTCTATAAGTCCCATTAAAAGGTTGCTATTGAGTCCGTCTTTTTCTTTGAAGAGGCGATACTTTTCTTGTTCTAAAATTGCCATGCCGCCCCCATTGGTTACGACCCAAATGCGCCCCTGACTATCTACACAAATCGCCTGTGGGCTTGGAAGTTCCGATTGAGGCAGCCCATGCCCCAAACCGTATTCTTTAAAAAGATATTGCTGTGCCGAAAGTGGCATCATCAAAAGAAACAACGTGCAAAGGAAAAAATATTTTATCATCTTTTTAAAAGAAAAAGCGTAAAAATATCATAACATCTGAAAAAACGGTCTTTGGGGCTTCAAACTCGAAAAAAGCATAGCTCGAAAAAAGCACAGAAGGATTGTAGGCTTCTATGCTTTTTTCAAATGGCGGTTTCAAATTCTATTCTACCTCTTGTGTGGGCTGATTTTCTTTTTTTCGTTCCTCCTCTTCCGTTACGTGTGGGAAAAACTTTTTGTGCCAAATTAGCACCGCCACTACGCCACAGAAGATAGCCGCATCAGCGATATTGAAGATAGGGAAAAAAGAGAAGTATTTGCCGCCCCAAAGGGGTACATATTCAGGAAAATAACCTTTCCATATATCAAAATAGAACATATCTATCACCTGCCCATGAAACCAAGGATAGAAAGGGGGTTCTATCGCGCCGATTGGTGTGGCATTGCCCTCGATGAAAACACCATAAAAAGTGCTATCTACGACATTGCCCAACGCGCCGCCCCAAATCGCTGCGCCCGACACAAGCAAGCCGCGCGGCTGCTTTTCCCTGACGGCACGTGCCAAGAAATAACCAATGACCAAGACTGCCAGCGTGCGAAAAAGCGTAAGCCCCAATTTCCCATATTCCGAACCCAATTCGATGCCAAACGCCATGCCAGGGTTTAGGGTGTGGTGCAATTTGAACCAGTCGCCAAAAACAGGAATCTCCCCATCTAAGGGAATATTGAAATGAATGTAGAGTTTGAGGGCTTGGTCGGCAAGAATAAGCAAGAGCGCAAAGCCAAAATAGGGCAGGTATCGCATTCGAGTAAAGATGTTTGGAAATGGACTCGGCAAATAAAGAGGCAAAAGCAGCAAAATTTTTCTATAAAACATAGTGCGCAAAATTGCAGGCGCAAGGTGCTAAATCAGACCTTTGGCAAAATTAGCAAATAAAATCGTATAACGTACCTTAAAAGGTCTGAAAACCCCTTTTTTAACCCTTATTTTCAAATTTCCCTGCCCAGCACCCTTTAAAAGACTTCCGATTCGCGCCAAGACGCACCGTAGTCTTGTACCAAGATGTTATCGTATTCGTCTGACTTTTTGATTAGATAATACAACTGCTTACGCGCCGATGCAGGTTCGAGATATTGGGCAAAAAGAGCCATCGAAAGCACAACATCTTGCTCATGCACGCTAAAACGCAAGCCCTGTAACTGATAATTTTCGTGCAAAAGGTAGCTATAAATATCGCTGATATTCGATTTGGGCAGGCTGCAAAGTTGAGAGTCGGCAAAGATATAGCCTGTTTCGGGCTGATAGTGCAGAAATATCTTGGCACTGCCTTCTACAATTTCCCAACGATTTGCGCCTACACGCGCTAAAACGGCATTTTTACCCAACTCATAGAGCAAATCTTCTATAATTTTGGCAACGCCTGTGGGCTGAAAATCCTCCTGACTTAGGCGTGTTAGGGCTGTGCCACAATGCGGACAATAATCATTCGTAAGCGTAGCTTCTACCACCATATTGGCACAAGAGGGGCAACGCAAACTCTCCTTTCTTTCTAATTTGACAAACTCTTCGAGGTCTTCTTTTAAATATTGCGCATGCAGGGCAAAACCCAAATCTTTCCCTTCCGACAAAATAAAAGTATTTACGCCTACAATCTCTCCCGCCTCATTCACTAAGGGACCGCCACTATTGCCCGGATTGATAGCCGCATCTAATTGAATGTAGTATGTATTTTTGTATAAACGTTTCGCCTTCGAAACAATGCCGCGCGTTGCCGTAAAACTAAGCCCGTAGGGGTGTCCGATAGCCGTAATGGTGTCCCCATCTTGCACGTTTTTATGTGCCAATTCTACTTTGGGAAAGTCATAGCGGGTTTCTTCTGGCATCTTAATAAACGCCAAATCCTTCCCCACATTGATAAAAACTACCTCTGCCAAGCTCTTTTTCAGATACTTACCACTGATTGCCACCTGCCGACAGCCTGCTACTACGTGATAGTTGGTTACGATAAGTTCAAAATCGGCTAAATAAAACCCCGTCCCTGCGCCGTAGGGGGTTGCGATTTGAATGACTACTTTTTGAAAAGTTTCGAGAATGGCTTGCATAGGAAAAAATTGAAACAGGAAAATAAGTTGGCTCGGAAGGTTCTTTTTCTAATCAAATCATTAAGTTAAGAAATTTTTGCGTTTGGACAAGGCACTACCTCGCCCAAACGCTACTTTTTGCAAAAGCGCGGCTTATGATTGTGTATATTGCTGCAAGAGTTGGTAAAAATCATAAACATCTTCGAAGGAATTGTAGAGTGGCACAGGCGCAATTCTAATTACGTCAGGTTCGCGCCAGTCGGCAATTACGCCATTTTCGGTTAGAAATTGATGCAAGTCTTTCCCTTTTTGCGCCACCACTAAGGAAAGTTGGCAACCGCGTGCCTCTTTTTCGGCAGGTGTAATAATTTGTATCCTGATTTTATCTTGTTCTTGGTTGAATTGTTGTACCAAAAATTCGGTATAAGCGGTAAGGGCAAGGCTCTTTTGGCGCAATCTATCCATGCCTGCCTGCTCGAAAATCTCTAAGGAAGCCCAATGCAGTGCCATCGGCAAAATTTGGGCGTTGCTAAGTTGCCAACCTGCCGCCCCTTGCATGGGGATAAAACCTTTCTGCATCTGAAAACGCTTGCTTTCGTCGTAGCCCCACCAGCCTGCCAAGCGGTGCAAGGTAGGGTCTTGCGCGTATTTTTCATGCACAAAAACGCCCGAAGTGCCACCAGCACCCGAATTGAGGTATTTATACGTACACCAGACGGCAAAATCTACCTGCCACTCGTGCAGCGAAAGTGGCACGTTGCCTGCTGCATGCGCCAAATCATAGCCCGCCTTTGCCCCTACCTGATGGGCTTTTTCGGTAATGCGCTTTAAATCAAAAAACTGCCCTGTGTAATAATTCACACCACCAAGCAAGACTAAGGCTAAGGAATCGCCCTCTTTTTCTATCGCCGCCAAGATGTCTTCGGTGCGAAGCGTATGCTCGCCTGCACGCGGTTCTAATTCCACCATGGCGGTTTCGGGCGAAAATCCATGCAGGCGCAGTTGTGATTCCACTGCATAATAGTCGGAAGGAAAAGCTCCGCCTTCTACCATAATTTTGTAACGCTGGGCAGTAGGGCGGTAAAAAGAGATAAGCATCAGGTGCAAATTGACCGTTAGATTGTTCATCACCACCACTTCAACCTCCTTTGCGCCTACCAAACGGGCAGCCTTCGGACTTACAAATTTGTGGTATTCAAACCATGGATTGCGTCCCTGAAAATGCCCCTCTACTCCCAAGTTTTTCCAATCTTCCATCTCTTGCATCAGGTAGGAAAGTGCCGTTTTGGGCTGCAATCCTAAGGAATTGCCACAAAAATAGAGGACATCGCGCCCTTTAAATTGTGGAAAGTAGAAGGCTTGGCGAAAAGAGCGCAAAGTATCGTTTGCGTCGGCTTGTTGTGCGTATTGGCGTGTTGCTTGCATCGGAATTTTTAGGTATGAAATAAAAATCAGCCTACCCCCTGCAAAGGACAGATAAAGGACAGATAAAGCCCAAATATCGTTTATTTTTCGAAAAAAAACGCTTTTAGTGCAAACTTTCAGCCGAAAATTGCACAGGCAGCAGGCTCGCAATAGAAGGCGCAATCAGAATCTGCCCCCCTTCTGTTTCCATAATCAGGCGAATGGGCTGCCCTTGTTTTTTTTCATACTCTAAAAGCGACTGCCTGCATGCGCCACAGGGCGAAATCGGCAGAAATACCTCTGTCCCCGACTTGCGAGCGGCAATCGCAACCGCCCAAATATGGTTTTGTGGCTGCTGTGCCGAAAGTGCAAAAATCGCCGTCCTTTCTGCACAAAGACCCGAAGGATAGGCGGCATTCTCCTGATTGCTGCCTATAAAAATCTGACTTTTGGTCAAATCCAAACCTTTTTCAGGGGTAGAATAGCGAATGGCTGCCCCTACCCAAAATTGGGAGTAGGGCGCGTAAGCAGTGGCACTGGCAGTGCGGGCTGCCTGCAAGAGGGCAAGGTCGGCGGCTTTTAGGTCGTTTTCGCGCTCATATACCTCGAAAAGGCTTACGATAGTCTTGATGTCGGGCATAATGGATAGGGTTGAAAATGAGCTTCAAATTTTGAGAAAAAGGAAGACAAGATACGAAAAAAAGCGTAGCCTTTGTAATTTATTCACTTTCTAAGCCCAAATTTCACCGCTTTTTCATTTTTTTTACATTACACGTTGAAAGCCTTAGCCTATCTTGCTTCTATTAAAAGACTTATTCGGTTTATCGTATCACCTTTTCAAACACAACTTTTATGAGGCGTAAGGTAGAACTTTTGGTATTTTCCGATGTCCATTTGGGTACGTATGGCGCAAAGGCGGAAGCCCTATTGCAGTATTTACACTCGATAGAGCCGCAGGTAGTAGTCCTCAATGGCGACCTTATCGACGGCTGGCAATTTAGCCGCAGTTATTTTCCAAAAGCCCATGTGCAGGTCTTGCGCCAACTTTTGGATTGGGCTGCACAGGGCAAGCGCATGTACTATGTGGCAGGCAATCACGACGAGATGATGCGCAAATTTATTGGCTTGCGCTTAGTCAATGTAGAAATTTGCAACAAAGTCAAACTCAATTTAGACGGCAAAACGGCGTGGTTTTTCCATGGCGATGTCTTCGACGTAACCATGCAACATTCCAAGTGGATTGCCCAATGGGGCGCAAAGGGCTATGCCTTTCTTATTTTTCTCAATAAAATCGTCAATTTTTTTTCAAAAAAATTAGGCTTTGGCAAAATTTCACTTTCCAAAAGAATCAAGGAAAGTGTCAAGAAAAGAGTGAAATCTTCCAAACAAATCAAACACAGTTTTGAGCAAACTGCCGCCGACATCGCCTTAGCACAGGGCTACGATTACGTCATCTGCGGACACACGCATCAGCCTTTGATGCGCACTTTTCAAAGAGAAGGAAAACAGGTCTGCTATCTTAATTCGGGCGATTGGGTAGAAAACCTAACGGCTTTGGAATACCGTCAGGGCAGTTGGCATCTCTATCAATATGGGCAGGATTTGGAAACGCAAGCGATTGATATAGAGCCGCTTATGGAAAATATGGACTTAAAAGTCTTATTCGGACAAATGGTAGGCGAGGTAGTAGGTGCAGAATTTGAAAAAATAAAATAATTAGACCAAAACAAAAAAATGAGAATCCTATACGCAACCCAAGCCACAGGAAACGGACATATTGCGCGTGCCTGCGAGCTAATTCCGATTCTGAAAAAAAAAGGCGAAGTAGATATTTTGCTAAGTGGCACTTCTTCCGATTTGGTACTACCCTATCAGGTGCGCTATCGTGCGCATGGGCTAAGTTTCGCCTTTGGCAAAAAGGGCGGCATCGACCTTTTTAAAACGCTGCAAAAAGCCAAATTATGGCGACTTTGGCGCGACATTCAAAGGTTGCCACTTGGTCAGTACGACCTTATCATTTCCGACTTCGAACCCATTTCCGCTTGGGCGGCGCGGCTGCGTGGCAAAACTTGCTTTGCCCTAAGCAATCAGGCGGCACTTTTTCACCCCGAAGTTCCCAAACCCGATTTAGAGCGGTGGCGGTGGGCGGTGCAAATTGGCGAGTGGGTGCTAAAAAATTACGCGCCTACACGCGAGCGGTATGGTTTCCATTTTTTAGACTTGGGCGAAAAAATATATCCCCCTCTTATCCGAAAGGGAATCCGACAAGCACAAATTGAAGAAGGTGAACATTATACGGTCTATCTGCCTGCTTATAGTGATGAAAAGGTAGTCAAGATGTGCAAGCATTTTCCCTTTGAAAAGTGGCACATTTTCTCAAAAACTGCCCTGACTATCAGAAAGATAGATAATTTTTCTATCTTCCCCATCGACTTAGAAAATTTTACCGAAAGCCTCCGCACTTCGCGCGGCGTCATTGCTGGTGCAGGTTTTGAAACGCCTGCCGAAGCTCTTTTTTTGGGCAAAAAGTTGCTGGTTGTCCCTATGAAAGACCAACTTGAACAGCACTACAACGCCGCCGCCCTGAAAAAAATGGGGGTGCAGGTCTTGAAAAGTTTGAAGAAAAAGCACTACGGGCATATCCACTATTGGTTGGCTTTGGAAAAAGGCGTTCACGCGCCCTATCCTGCGATGGCTGAAAAATTGATAGACGATTTAGTCAGGGAGGCACGCCAAACGCGCCCTTCGGAAACGCCGAAATCCACTTGGTTTTGGCTTAGTTTGCTTCGAAAAGCCTAACCAATTTTGCGCTTGGGTTACCATTTTTTTTCTTAGCTTGCACCTTTCCGACTATAAAACCTTGAAAACGCGCTCATGCTTTCCGACCTGCCTTCCGACCTGCCTTCCAACCTGCTTGCCGATTTTGAAATTGCCCTTCGTGCCGTTGCGTGGCAGCATTTGCCCAATGCCTATCAAAGTGAGTCTTCACAGATTGCCGACATTTTGCTTCTTTTTTGGAAACTTAGCCCCGAAAAAGACCAAAATCTGCAAGGCAGCCCAACGGAATTAGAGTTTAAAAAGAACAAAAAAGTTGAAAAAGTTTTCAACAAAAATTTTAATGAGCTTGCCTCCCTGCTTGTGCATCAGGGTACAATTTATGAGGCTTCTGTTGCTGCTATTCCCTTTCTGACAAGGCTTATTTGGCACCTCGAAAAGCCGCAAGCCAAAGAAATTGTCGAGTTGCTTTATGCTTTTTCGAAGGGCAGCACCTACTATTTGCAGCACCAAGAAATATTTGAGTCGTGGGGTCATGACTATCAAAAAGGCGAATATGCCGAAAAAGTAGTGCAGGAAAAAGCCCTACTTGCAGCCCTAAAAGTGCGGTTTGAGCAAACCTTTGCAGCCCTGATGTTTCTATGGGAAAGTCCGAAAGGTTATGACTGGATAGGATTGCTTTCGCTTGCGATACTTCATCTCTTGGAAAAGGGCGCGTCTTTTTCAGAAACCTACCTTTTTTGGCTCGAAAAGGGACAAAAAAGTGCCATTTGGCATAACCCTGACTACCTCGATTTTGCACCTGCCAAGACGCTACGCCTTTATCTACTTTTTGTTTTTGGTAAAATCAAAGAGCTGTTTCCCGAAAAAGCCCATTTTTTGGAGAGCTTAGTGCCTATGCTTGCACAAAATTTTAATCAAAATCCTATGCAGTGGCAGCAAGAAGCCCTTGTCTTGTGCCTTATTGACCCTACGAAAGCGGAAACCTTTGTGTCGCCCTTTGCCAACTTTTGGAAAGGCGTTTTGCCTGACATGAAAAAAAATCTTGATGCCGACTTTCAATATTTCTGTTTTTACGAGGGGATAGAAAATGCGATTGAGGCGCGTATTTTTCCGCAATTTGAAAAATAAGTAGCCAAAGTTTCTATTTTTTTCCTTTTTTAGAGCCTTGAAAATGAAACACTTAGAAAAAACATCAAAAAAAAGACGAAAAAAAAGGCGTTCTCATTTGGAAGTTCGAAAAAAAGCCTGCATCTTTGCATCACCAAAACAGAACAAAGAAGGCAGACGCTAATAAAAGCAAGCATTACAGCACAGATATTATAGCCGTAGCGAACTTGATTTAGCAAAACCTTTCTCACCTTTTAAACATAGTTTAAATGCCGTTTAAATCGGGCGCATAGCTCAGCTGGTTCAGAGCACCTGCCTTACAAGCAGGGGGTCATAGGTTCGAATCCTATTGCGCCCACTAAAAGCCTTCTCCAAAAGAGAAGGCTTTTTTTGTGTTTTTGATTTTTTCTTCCTGTCGTTCTCGCAAAAAGGCAGGGCGCAGTAAGTTTAGACTTCAAAAGTTTTTGTTTAGTGCAGGGACAAGACACTGCCTTGTCCCTACGTGAGCCATTGATATTACAGAACCGAACAGAGTTGTTTTATTCCGAAACTTGCGAATAGAAAGGCTGCAAAAGCATTAGGGTTTTTGCATTTGGGTATTACATTTTTGGCAGGTGCGCAGGTCTTCGGAATTGTAAAAAGTCTGCATTACTTTGGGAAGTTGTACCACTATATCGGTCAGGGTAAAATATTCCTCGTAGAGTTTATGCCCACAATTTTCACAAAACCACAGAAAACCGTCTTTTTCCTCTGCCTTTCGGTATCTTTCTATGACCAATCCTACCGACCCCGCAGGGCGTTGCGGTGAATGGGGGATTTTGGCAGGAAGCAAAAACATTTCGCCTGCTTTGATGGCAATGTCGGCAGGTGTGCCGTCGGGTTGAATAATTTTGACCACGATGTCGCCTTCGAGTTGGTAGAAAAGTTCTTCGCCTTCGTTGTAGTGGTAATCTTTTCGGGAATTAGGACCGCCTACCACCATAACGATATAATCTTGGTTTTGGTGATAAATCTGCTGATTGCCGACGGGCGGTTTGAGCAAGTGGCGGTTTTCGTCTATCCACGCTTGTAAGTTGAAAGGTTTTGCAATAGCCATAATAAAGGGAGTAGTAAAGTTGGGAATTTGGGTTTTGGTTTCCAAAACTGGTGCTATACTTGTTGGAATTGTCCGCGCTGCCATTCTGCCATACAAGCAAAAGCCTCTTTTGCGGTTTCTTTGGTAAGGGTCAGCGCAATCACGAGTTCGGGAACGAGTTTGTCTTGATAATATTTCTTATCAGTCCAAGTGTCGAGGTGAATATCCTGTTCATCTTCGAGGGCTTCTTGCACAATGCGAATATTTTTACCTATTTTAGGAATATAAACAGTAAAAATAGGATTTCCGTCGCGTAGTGGTGTGCCGTTAGCATATTGAGCCTTGTGCCAATTTATTTTACAATCGGGACAATCTGGAAAATAGGCTACAAATTGCTTTTTCCACCACGCCTCTAACCTGCCATACTGCTGTGGCGACTGCAAAAATGTACGGAAAAGAGGTTTCTCATTTGTCATAAATGCGCAAAAAGATATTTTATTTAAAAACAAAAACTTTTGAGAACATACAGAAATCTCTTATCTTAGGAACTCCTGCCCCAATCTTACTTAGTAGGGACAAAGTCTGCTTTGTCCAAACAGTGCGAGAATTTCACAAGGGCGTTTTTCTAATACTTAGTTGTAAATAAGATAATACGTTTTCCGTACATAAAGTATCTTGCTTACCAGCTCATAAAAGATGCTTCTGTAAGCCCATTTTGACAAAGATATGAAAAATATAATTTAAGAAAGGCTTGTCTTCAAGCTCGAGGAGCAAAAAATAACCATTCTACAATGCCCAAACAAATCTCTTGTCGTCATTGGCAGGGCTTATTATTTTTTGGATAGAAAAAAAAACCCTACTTTAAAGGCGGAAAACAAACCTTCGTGTATTTTTTACGTTAAGCAAAATAAGGAAAGTGTTTTTTATACACTAAGCGACCACCTTTTTTATTCACACTTTTAACCCTCTTTCTTTATGTCAGAAAATAGCCGAGAGCGCGATTTAGTGCTTGCCCCCAACGAATACGCCTTTATTTCCGACCAAACCAAAGGCAATATCAATGTTTATGTCGGTCCTTACAAGACGAGCCTTGCTAATACCGACCGTCCTGTGATGTTCGACGATTACACCAAACGCTTTGAAAAGTGCAATTTGGAGGATTCCATTCGCCCCTTTGTGATTGCGCCTGAAGGCTGGTATGTAGTTTTGAAAAATCCATCTAAGGACAATTTGCCGCCTAAAATTGGCACTTCTAATAATTTGGCGGAACTCAATGTGGGTAGGAAGGTGAATTTGCCCGGTCCTGTTTCCTTTGCACTTTGGGCAGGGCAGATGGCAAGGGTTGTGCAGGGACACGACTTGCGCTCAAATCAATACCTTTTGGTGCGCGTCTATGATGAAATAGAGGCGCGAAAAAATTGGACAAATGCCGTTATGAAAACCAAAACGGGTGAGCCTGCCGAAGATACCGTACAGGAGGAAATTCCCGACCTTACCTTAGGCAAGATGTTGGTCATTCGTGGCGACGAGGTGTCTTTCTACATTCCGCCCACAGGTATAGAGGTAGTGCGCGACGAAAATGGCAGTTATGTGCGCGAAGCCGTAACCTTAGAACGCTTAGAGTATTGTATTCTTTTGAATGAAGACGGCAACAAACGCTACATTCAAGGTCCCAAAGTGGTTTTTCCCGAACCTACCGAAGAATTTATCCACAAAGACGGCGCAAGAAAGTTTAGAGCCATCGAGCTAAATGAGATGAGCGGTCTTTATATCAAGGTTATCGCGCCTTATGAAGAAAATGGCGTTTCCTACAAAGAAGGCGACGAAATTTTTATCACAGGCAAAGACCAAATGATGTACTATCCGCGCCCCGAACACGCCCTTATCAAGTACGGCAACAAAGAACGCTACCATGCCATTGCGATTCCTGCGGGTGAAGGGCGTTATTATTTGAACCGAAAAACAGGTACGGTTTCGCTCATGAAAGGTCCCGCTATGTTTTTGCCCGACCCAAGGGAATTTGTTTTGGTCAGAAGGGTGCTTTCGCCCAAACAGGTAGCCCTTTGGTTTCCGGGTAACAACGAAGCCTTAGCCTACAACCAAGCCCTACAAGCGATGGCAGGTTCGGAAAATTTTGTAGAAGACCAACAACTCAAACAAACTCCGCCGCCTGCCCCTTCCGAACGCGCCTTAGCTGCACCCAAGCGCAAAGAGCGCATTTCAGACGAAATTGCAGGTGATGAATTTAACAGAGGCACACAATATATGCCGCCGCGCACTATCACGCTCGATACCAAATACGAAGGTGCAGTTACGATTTCGGTCTGGACAGGATATGCCATTTTAGTTGTGAGCAAAACAGGCACGCGAAAGGTCATTGTAGGTCCTCAATCCTATTCTTTGGAGTATGAGGAGAGTTTGGAGGCTATGGAATTTTCGACAGGAATCCCGAAAAATAGCTCCGCTACGGAAAAGTCGGTCTATTTGCGCGTCTTGTATAATAAGGTTTCGGATTTGGTAGTGGCAGAGTCGGCAGATTTTACCCAAGTGAATATCCTGCTTTCCTATCGCGTTAATTTCGAGGGCAATCCAGATGTTTGGTTTGATGTGGAAAATTACGTCAAATTCCTTACCGACCACCTGCGCTCTTTTATCCGCAATATCGTCAAACGCTACCCCATCATGGAATTTTACGCCAATGGCATCAACATTCTAAGAGATGCGATTTTGGGGCAGCCCAACGAAGAGGGCAAGCGGGCAGGACGCGCTTTTGCCGAAAATGGCATGCGCATCTACGACGTAGAAGTGCTGGATTTGCGCCTTACTGATACGGCAATAGAGAGCTTGCTTATTTCTTCGCAGCAGGAAGTTGTCAAACAGACCTTGCGCATTGCAGGCGAAAAGCGCAAACTCGAATTTACACAGGAAAGCGAACACATCAACCGTCAAATTGCACAGACGCAATCGGAAACGACCCAAAATAAGTTGGATTTGAAAATTCAGGAAATACGAAAGCAGTTGGAAGTGCAGATAGCTGAAATCAAATCTGATTTAGAAACAGACGAATTGCACCTAAAAGCCAAACTTTCCGAGCAAGAGTCGCTCAATACTATCCAAGATGCCGAACTTCTGCGTCAGCAGAAAGCCAGCGATTTGGAGATTGCGATTGCACAGCGCAAATTAGAACAGCAGTTGCTCAAAGTCAAGTCGGAAGTAGAGGCGGTAGTGGCGAAAGCCGAGGCAGTGTCGCCCGATTTGGTAGCAGCCCTGCAAGCCTTTGGCGATAAAGCCTTAGCCGAAAAAATGGCGGAATCTATGTCCCCACTTGCTATTTTAGGAGGGAAAAGCATTGCCGAAGTCTTTTCCAATTTGCTAAAAGGCACAAATTTGAGCCAAGTAATTGCCCAATCTAAATTAGGAACGGAGTAGCTTTTCGCAAATGTATTGTAGGGACAAGGCAGTGCCTTGTCCCTACATTTGTACCTAATTTTTGGAAAAAAACTTTGGAAAAAGTCATAAAAAAAACTTCTTTTTTGCCTTTGGAGCTAAAAAAGAAGTTTTTTCAGTTTATTTAAAAGAGTGGAGAATATCGGAGTCGAACCGACGACCTCTTGCATGCCATGCAAGCGCTCTAGCCAGCTGAGCTAATTCCCCTTTTGGTTCTGCAAAGGTAGCAGCTTTTTTTATCAAAACAAAAAAAAGAGAAAAAAAATTTCACTACCTTGTATTGCCAAGTAACTTTTTATACAAGGTTGCGTACAAAAATGCAAGGGGCTTTGCTTTTCGCACCTTCTTACTCTACCTTTTGTCCTTTCTTTTTTATGAACACAACCGAACCGACGAACCTAAACACCAATCTAAACACCTTAGAAAATGCGCAAGTGCAGATGCGCAAAGGCATTTTAGAACTGTGTGTCTTATCAATCTTGGCGCGACAGGAAACTTATGCAGGTGATATGCTCGTAGAATTGAAGGCAGCGACGCTAATTGTGGTGGAAGGCACGCTTTATCCATTGCTCAATCGGCTGCAAAAGGCAGGCTTGCTCACATACGCTTGGCGCGAAGCCGTAGGCGCACCGCCGCGCAAATATTACCAAATTACGCCGCAGGGCAGAGCCGTATATCTGGGGTTGCTGCAAAGTTGGACACAACTTCAAAATGCTACCGCTCAAATTCTGACCCCTCAAACGGCAAGCGAACCAAGCACTGAAAGAGCGGCTAAGTTTGCATCTTAAATCTGACCCAAAACTAAGTAGGATTTTGGCTTGAATTTTAGGCTAAATTTTAGGATAAAATTCGGTTTAAAGTCGAGCTTCAATTAGCCTTCTTCGAAGTAGAAAATTAGGTGAAAGCCCAAAAAAAACAAACAATTTATCGTTTTTGCTTTTTTGTGCGCTATTTCGGATAAAAAAATTGCCCTTTGTAAGAAAATCTTTTTTTCTCTACTTATTCCAAAAAAAGTTCTCACACTCTTTTTCCTCACTACCTCTCATTACTACCTCTCATTCCCCTTCTTTTATGGACGCTACGCCCTACGAAATTCAAATTGGTGGCATCACTTTTTACATAGAGCCACGCGATTACGAAACGCTCAAAAACTATCTTTTTAGCCTACAACAAGCCTTCCAAAAAATCGAAGGCTCGCAAGGCGGAGATTTGGATAATATTCTGGAAGATTTGGAAAACCGTATCGCCGAAATTTTCCTTTTGCGCCTCAATCCGCCCAAATACACCATCGATGCGCAGGATATAGAATTGATGATTTTGCAGGTAGGCACGCCGCGCGAAATTGCCCTATCAGAAGGCATAGATTTAGACGCGCTCTATTTTGAAAGACAACGTCAATGGAAAGGCAAACAAGCGATAAACAGTCAGCAGGCATATTCAAAGCCTATGCGACAAAATACCAAATTTTATTTAGACCGAAGCCATAAAAAGTTGGGCGGCGTAGCCTCTGGTCTGGCGCACTATTTGGGAATAGACCCGCTCTGGACGCGCCTCGCCTTTGTGGGAGGGCTATTTATGACAGGGGGCTTCGCACTATTGGCGTATTTGGTAGCTTGGATGGCTGCGCCTTCCTCTGCCGATTTGGGCGATTTCAATGTCAAGCGATTGCGCCGCAGTGCCACAGATAGCAAAATTGCAGGAGTAGCTTCGGGCTTGGCAAAATATTTAGGGATAGATGAAACCTTAGTACGTGCGCTTTTCTTAGGGGGGCTTTTGGTGAAAGGTGCGACGCTGCCTGTTTATCTTTTACTTTGGCTTTTGATGCCCAAAGTGAGCAACCTGACCGAACAAGCTGCCTTAGAGCAGGAGCCGCTTTTAAGACCCGAAAACAAGCCTTCGAAGGCGCAACTGTGGTTTGCCAAAACTTTTAAAAAGTAAGACTTGATTAGCGTTTCTTACAAAAGCAAACAAGAAGATGCCTCCTAAACCCGATTGCAGGGCTTTGGGAGGCGTTTCGGCTTTTGGGGTGCAGTAGGAAAACTTTTGCGCTATTTTGAGGGTTCGAATGAAAATGTGTATTTTTGGCTATTCCAAAATTTAGATTCCAAAACCCATTCACACCACAAACAAATGGACACTACCTTAGATTCAAAATTAGATTCGAATACTATCACCGACATCTCTAAAATGGGTGCGACCCCAAAAGGCAATCTGCTCAATACCAAAGGTTGGCAGCAGGAGGCTGCCCTGCGCATGCTTTACAATAACTTAGACCCCGAAGTTGCCGAAAAACCCGAAGACCTTATCGTTTATGGCGGCATTGGAAAGGCGGCACGCAACTGGGAGGCTTTTGATTTGATAGTCAAGGCACTCAAAGATTTAGAAGATGACGAAACTTTATTGATACAGTCGGGCAAGCCTGTTGCGATTTTGCCTACTCATAAAAACGCGCCGCGTGTCTTGATTTCTAATTCTATGCTCGTGCCAAGATGGGCAAATTGGGACACTTTTCACGAATTAGATAAAAAAGGGCTGATTATGTATGGTCAGATGACGGCAGGCTCGTGGATTTATATTGGTTCGCAGGGAATTGTGCAAGGCACGTATGAAACCTTTGCTGCCGTTGCGCAGCAGCATTTTGGCGGCAGCCTTAAAAATACACTAAGCGTTACGGCAGGTTTAGGAGGTATGGGCGGAGCGCAACCCTTAGCCGTTACGATGAATGGCGGCGTATGTTTGGCAGCCGAAATGGAAGAGTGGCGCATCGATAAACGCCTTGAAACGCGCTATTTAGACCAAAAAATACACGACATAGATGCTGCCATTGATGCTGCCTTAGCTGCAAAAGCCAACGGCGAAGCCCTTTCTATTGGGGTAGTTTGCAATATTGTGGATTTGCTACAGCGTCTTTTAGATAGAAATCTCACCCCCGATGTGCTTACCGACCAGACTTCCGCTCACGACCCACTGAATGGCTATTTTCCCGAAAATATCAGTGTAGAGCAGGCAGCAGTTTTGCGAAATGAAAATCCGCAGCAATATGTCAAACTCTCTTTGGATACAATGGCGCGTCACGTCTTGCAGATGGTAGAATTGCAAAAAAGGGGAGCTGTGGTCTTCGACTATGGCAACAACCTACGCGGACAAGCGCACGACCAACGCCACATCGACAATGCCTTTGCTTTCCCCGGCTTTGTGCCTGCCTACATTCGCCCCCTCTTTTGTGAGGGCAAGGGTCCTTTCCGCTTTGCAGCCCTTTCAGGCGACCCACAGGATATCTACGAATGTGATAAAGTGCTATTAGAACTTTTCCCCGAAGATGAGTCTTTGCACCGTTGGATAAAAATGGCACAGGAGCGCATTGCCTTTCAGGGGCTTCCTGCGCGTATCTGTTGGCTGCGCATGGGGGAGCGTCAGAAGGCGGCTTTGGCTTTGAACAAGCTCGTGAAAAAGGGAATTGTGAAAGCCCCGATTGTCATTGGGCGCGACCACCTCGATACAGGCTCGGTAGCTTCACCTAACCGCGAAACCGAAGCCATGAAGGACGGCTCTGATGCGATTGCAGACTGGGCAGTGCTAAATGCCCTTATCAATACCGCAGGCGGCGCAACTTGGGTTTCTTTGCATCATGGCGGCGGAGTCGGTATGGGTTACTCGATTCATGCAGGCATGGTCATTTTGGCAGATGGCACAAAGGAAGCCAAAAAACGCCTTAAAAGAGTGTTGCACAACGACCCTGCTATGGGCGTTATCCGCCATGCAGATGCTGGTTATGAAATTGCGCAAAACTATGCTGAAAGGTTTGATTTAGATTTAAAAAATAGATTAGAATAAACAAAATCATAAGTTTTTAAAATTTTAATAAAATTGCCTCAATCCTCTTCGAAAATGCTACTTTCGAGCAGGGTTGAGGCTTTTAGATTTTTTATTTGGAATAATGAGATAATGGTTGTAACTTGCATAAAGATTATGTTCTAACGTTACTATTTCAACTCAGTTTAATTAACTCAAATACTTAAAATGGATTTAATAACAGTACAGGCATTTTTTCAACAAGGAATGTTTAATGTTCCTAACTATCAGCGTGGTTATGCTTGGCAGGCACAACAAGTTAAAGAGTTTTTGGAAGATTTGCAAGAAGCGGCAGAAGACGACAAGGTTAAGGAACACTACACTGGGACAATTACCTTGATTGAAAAAGGGAGTAGAGAGATTTTTCCAAAAACATTTAAACTATTTGATGTAGTTGATGGACAGCAAAGATTTACAACATTTACTATTTTTGTTCAAGCCATCTATAATAGATTTAACGCATTAAAAGTAGATAAAGACGTTTTAGAAGATATACTAAAAAATATTATATATCAGAATAATCCTATACTAACTTTGAATAGTGATAGTGATGATTTTTATAAAAAATACATAATTAATAACACTGTTTCTAATTTACCAAATAAGTATGAAAATAAATCTCAAGAAAATCTTGCCGAAGCTAAAAAGCAAATTAGTCGTTTTTTAGAAAGTCATAAAGATATAACAAAATTGCAAAAATTCTATAGTTGTTTGATGACAAAATTTAAAGTTAATTTTTATACTTTAGCAAAAGATTCTGATGTAGGAGTGGTTTTTGAAACTATGAATAATAGAGGACTACCTTTAACTCAAATAGATAAAGTTAAAAACTATCTTATATTTCTTTCAGCAAGATTACAAGATGAAAATTTATCATATTATATAAATAATACATTTGGAAATATATTTAAAGAAATGATGCGAATTAAAGCTACTCCAACAACAGAAAATGATATACTACGATATTCTTATATTATATATAAAGGTGTTAATGATTCAGATATTCATGCACAAATTAAATCAGATTTAAATATAAAAGACAACTGTACTAAGAATGATGTAAAAAATTACGTAGATTTTTTATTTAATGTTACATCTTTTTATTCTAAAATAATAAGAAAGGAATTTCATAGTGAAGAAGTTAAAAATATTGTAAGCAAAATTACATGGCTTGGAAATGATACAAATTTTATTCCTTTATTAATTTCTTTATTTAGTAGATATAAAGAAATAGAATTATTGGAAATATTGCGTATATTAGAAGTTTTTTCTTTTAGAGTTTACAAAATAGGAAATAGAAAAGGGCAAGCCGCCCAGACAATTTTTCATAAATTAGCCTTTCAAATCTACTCTCAAAAGGCTGAGTTAAAAACCATAAAGGAACTGCTATGTAATAATGAATATGCCACAACTCAAAATTTTAGGCTGGCATTACAAAGTATCAATTTTGCTAATGACCAACAAAGTGATGAAATAGCATATTTCTTTTTTGAGTATGAATGTTACTTACATAAATATAAAAACTCTGACTTTTTTCCTTTTAGTTTTACTGATTTTTGTAATGATTTTAAGACTAAAAAATTAAGTGTTGAACACATAGAACCACAAAATCCACTCAATCGAGAACCTTCCAAAAATTTACATAAGTTGGGCAATCTCACCATTACCTATGATAATTCTGTGCTTTCAAATAAAGAATTTAACATAAAAAAAGAAATTTACAAAAAATCAAAACTTATTATTGAACACGACCTTATACAATATAAAAATTGGGATGACAATCAAATAAATATAAGAAATAAAGAGTTGATAGATTTTGCTGTAAATCGCTGGAAATTTTGATAAAAAGCAATCTCCTTATTAGTTTCAGGTAGACCAGCATCTAATACACACGGAAATAACCCCTTGTTTTTCTGTCTATGCCAAATAAAAAACGACTTTTTCATCACAACTCAAAAAAAAATCATATCCGAGCGCACTTTTTTTTGTGAAGGCTTGCTTATTGTTAAAAAAATTTCTTACTTTGAAATCTAACCCAACAACACCCTAAACATAGGCTTTCTGCCGCGCCCCTTTTTTAGAAAAAATGGAAAATCAACCTTATTTTACCAACGACGCTATCGTTCTTGGAATTTTGATAACAATTTTAGCCTTCATTTTCACCACAGAACGCAGCCAACATCCTATCTTTCAGAAGTTTTACAAGTTTGTGCCTGCCTTGGTACTTTGTTATTTCTTGCCTGCCTTGCTCACCTATTTTAATGTCATTTCAGGCGAAAGTTCTAAACTCTATTTTGTGAGTTCGCGCTACCTGCTTCCTGCGGCTTTGGTGCTGCTTTGCATTGGCATCGATTTGAAAGGCGTTCTCAATTTGGGCTGGCGTGCTATTGTGATGTTTTTGGCAGGAACGGTCAGTGTGATGATAGGAGGACCTATTTCGCTTTGGGTAATGCACGCTTTTTTTCCCGAAGTGGTAGAGCAGGCGGGTGGTACGGAACTTTGGCGTGGCATGGCGACGATTGCAGGTAGTTGGATTGGAGGGGGCGCAAATCAGGCGGCTATGAAGGAAATTTATCAGGCGAGCGATAATCTTTTTGCCGCTATGATAGTCGTCGATGTCTTTGTGGCGAATATCTGGATGGGAGTGGTCTTGTATGGGGCAAGCATTAGCGACAAAATAGACCGTTGGCTAAAAGCTGATAACAGTGCCATTGAGTCTTTGAAAGCCGACCTGACGAATTATCAAAAGCAGGTGGCGAAAAATCCGACTACTACCGACTACTTCCAGATTTTGGCGGCAGCCTTTGGTGCAACGGCTCTTTCGCATTGGGGCGCAGACCTGATTGCTCCCTATATGCAGACTCACATCGAGACCCTTTCACAGTGGCGACTCACAACGTTTGCCGATGGTTTCTTTTGGCTTGTCGTTTTGGCAACAACAATCGGTGTCCTTTATTCCTTTTCACCTATTCGCAAGCTCGAAGGGGCAGGTGCTTCAAAAGTTGGTAGTATTTTTATTTATATTTTAGTAGCAAGTATCGGCATGAAGATGGATTTGGGCGAGGTAGCCAAAAATTGGGGGGTAATTAGTTTGGGGCTTATTTGGATGTTGGTGCATATTCTTGTTCTTTTGCTTACGGCATATCTCATACGCGCTCCGTTCTTTTTTGTGGCGGTGGGCAGTCAGGCGAATATTGGGGGGGGCGGCTTCCGCGCCTGTGGTTGCCTCGGCTTTTCACCCTGCTCTTGCTCCTGTGGGCGCACTTTTGGCGGTCTTGGGGTACGCTTTGGGTACGTATAGGGCTTTGATTTGCGCTCAAATGATGCAGGGCATTGTGAAATAGTGAAATAGAAATAGGGTTGGTTAGGTGGTTTTCTTTGTCAGGACTTTTTAAAAATTGCGGACATTTGTAGGGACAAGGCATTGCCTTTTCCGAAGTTGGATTGAAATAAAAAAGGAATGAACCCCACCCTGCCCTCCTCCAAAGGGAGGGTGTCAAAACCAAATTTTATTTTGTTTCTAATTTGACAAAACAAGGCTTTTTGTAGAACTTATACATTGCTGTACCCAACGGGGAAGGCTGCTACTATTAAAACATCTAAAAAACAGCATTTTGTATTTGTTTTTTGCTATTTTTGCAGTATCTTACAACGCAAATCTAAGATTTGCCGCACTGATAGGTCGTAGTCGGAGACTACGCCCAACGGGGGAGGGGAAATTTCTCTATTGTTACACCAAACAGAAACGAAAATCCCAAAAGAAGGATAACGGTTTACTCTCAATATAATAAACGGGATGATACACATTCTCCTTATTGGGAATCAGGAAAATACAAACACAGAGCTAAAAATTATGGACAAAGAGATAAACCACAAAATTAATAATATTATCAACTATTTGATAAAACAAAACCTAATACTATTAGGTTTAATTATTATTTTTACATCTTGTGAAAGCAAGTATTACTCCTATGAAGTGGATACAAAAAAATATCCTGCATATAGGGTCAGAGAATTGCGCAAGTGGAAAAATAGTCAAAAAAAATACTATTTATATAGCCATGATATTTATCATGGTTATACTCCTCTTGCTGCCTTTATATTTAAAAACTATGAAGACAAGGAGGTCGCCAAAGAAAACGATAAATATGTTGGAGAATCTATACTTATACGCTCTTATAATGTAGGCGAAGATACAGTTGTTTCTACCTATGTAATAGGTAGCGATACTATTGTTCAAACTACAAAACGCATAAAGGGCTTTACCTTAGACCCTCGTACTCCCTATTACATAATTTCAGACACCGAAGACCCTGAAGTTATAGAAGTTATTACTTTCGGCTGGCGAGAGCAAACTCGTGGCTTTAATAATAGCCTATTCAATCACGGGTATACTGAAAGAAAATACTTAAGAGAAAATCCGCCTGACTTTGGCTCGTGGAGAGTGCCTTCAAAGGGTTGGGAGGGAGAAGATTAGTTTTAATATCATAAATTAAAGTTTATGAATAACTACTCCCCCCGTTGTGCGTATTATTCCCATAACCAAAAAATAGCCCAAATGTTAGTCTTAGTCTGCGACTAAGACTTATCAATCCAGCAAATCTTAGATTTGCAGGGCTGCTGCTATTAAAACATCTACAAAATAGCATTTTGTATTTGTTTTTTGCTATTTTTGCAGTATCTTACAACGCAAATCTAAGATTTGCCGCACTGATAGGTCGTAGTCGGAGACTACGCCCAACGGGGAGTACATCAAGTTCCAAAACTTCTTTTTGAATGGTTTAAACAACAATAAACTTAAAAAATCATGAACGACCTACCTCCTACAGATATAGTTGATGCTGTTTGGTTTGAAGAAGGAGCACCAGACCCTTTTACTCTTAGAAGTAAAATGGAAGAGCTATCAGGTATGCAGATTATTTGCCAAGAAGCTAAGTATAGTGAAGAAGCATATTCTATCATAGAAAAATTGCCAGAAGATTGGTCTAATATTTTTCTTGAAAAAAATAAGATTGCGATAGAATTTATATCAAATCAAACTAAAAGTTATGCTTCAATAGTTTATTATAACAAAAACACAATACTAGATTTAAGGTATTTCAATCCAATGAAAATGGGTTACATGGAGGTGTTACTTTGGCGTGCGCTTGGTGCGCTTGGTGGAAAATTTTGTTATTTAGGAAAAATAGAAGACATTCATTATAGATGTTTCCCTAAAAATTGGCTTTTACCTTATGAAGAGGCTAAAACAAAGCGACGTTTTTATTAGCTTTGCTGGTCATAGCCCTCTGCTGTGCGTAGTGTTCCCATAATTAAAAAACAAAACTAAATGTTAGGCTTAGTCTGCGACTAAGACTTATCAATTCCGCAAATCTTAGCTTTGCAGGGCTGCTACTATTAAAACATAGACAAAATAGCATTTTGTACTTGTTTTTTGCTATTTTTGCAGTATCTTACAACGCAAATCAAAGATTTGCCGCACTGATAGGTCGTAGTCGGAGACTACGCCCAACGGGGG